>CAZKJU010000004.1:13228-58601 GCA_964553185.1 uncultured Sulfuricurvum sp. | reverse complement strand
CTCCAAGAGCCCATGCACAACCTGAGGTTGGTAAAATTATAAATAATGTTTTTGCAACGCCATCGTATGTTAAATCATCATTATACCAGCTTGCTCCAACCTGTTCGGGAGTTTTCGGTTCTTTTCGCTCAAAAGCTCTTTGTACTCATCCCTAAGCGCTTGCATGTCTTCGAGCTGTGCACGTTCTTGAGGTGATGCATCTTTTTGAGAAGCGATCGATTCGAAAATATCGTCAATATGATCTTCCACATCGGGAATCAGCTCGTTTTGTATCAAATGTTTTAGTTGTGTAATATAGGCCATACATAATCCTTTTGTTTGTATATTCGCATTATACTTCAAAAGTGTGACAAAAAGGCAAGTCTAAAATCAAAGTTTGGATGGGGTTTATAATGAAGAAAAAGGAAATGGTGCGACCGATGAGACTCGAACTCATACACCTGTTGGCACTACCCCCTCAAGATAGCGTGTCTACCAATTCCACCACGGTCGCATAAAAAAGAAAGTTCTCAGCCGAAGCTGAGAGAGGGAAAATGAACCTTACGCAGCCAAGTATGGGTTAGCGTAAAGAGCGATCAAAGCGATAACAAGTGTATAAATAACTTGAGCTTCGATCATCGCAAGAGCGATGAACATAGTAGTCATCAATTTACCGCCAAGACCTGGGTTGCGAGCTGTACCAGCGATAGTTGCAGCAGCAGTGCTACCCATACCGATAGCTCCACCAAGAGCAGCAAGACCAAGACCAACACCCGCAGCGATCATAGAATACGCTTTCAATGTTTGGTTAGCAACGTCTGCAGATGCAGCCGCAGCAACAGGTGCAGCTTCAGCAGCCGCTTCAACAACCGCTACCGCTTCTTCAGCACCGAATACTGAAGCAACAAGAGCGAGCAAAAGAAAAAGAACTTTTTTCATGAGTAATCTCCGTGTTTAAATCAAAGTCCGTTCGGATAGTGTCCCTACTTATCACTTTGTGGGTGGAATTATAGAACCAAAGAACTAAAAGGTTACTGAATTCTCAAAAAAAATTAAATCCTTACTTAGCTCGACCTAATCCGATTTTGTTCCCTTTGAATTCAACGATCTCGACCATCAATTCATCCCCTTCACTCACTGCATCGCTGACACGACTGATGTGTCCGTCAGAGAGTTTAGAGATATGGATCAATCCGTCCACACCTCCTGGAAGTTCGATAAAGGCACCGAAATCGACGATCTTTTTCACTTTCCCTTTGACGACATCACCCACTTTGTATTCCACTTTTTCAACCGGAGTCGCTCCGCTAACGATCCCTTCGATGTGGTCGCGTGCTCCGCGCAACCCATCACGATTTTTTCCGGTCAGTTTGACTGAGCCTTTTTTCTTGTCAATATCGATCGTCACGTCAAAGCGCTCAATGATCTCACGGATCGTTTTTCCCGCTTGTCCGATGATATCCCCGATAAAACTTGGATCAATGTGAAACAAATCGGTACTCGGCAAGATCCCTTCATTGAGCTCAATACTATCTTCAGCACCGATCATAATATCAATGATATGAGAACGTGCTTCTTTGGCTTGATAAAGCGCCTCTTTGAGTACATCGAGATGGATACCGCCGAGTTTGATGTCCATCTGCATCGCGGTGATCCCCTCTTTGGAACCCGCCACTTTGAAATCCAAATCACCATCATGATCTTCAAGCCCCATGATGTCGGTCAAAATGGCATGACGGTCACCCTCTTGAACCATCCCCATCGCAACGCCGGCAATCGGATCGGCCATCTCGATATCACCGGCACGGAGTGCCATATAACCTCCGCATACCGTCGCCATAGAAGAAGAACCGTTTGATTCAAGGATCTCAGAGACAATACGAATCGTTTGACCGTTACGGACACATGCACCCTCAAGTGCACGCTTCGCTAGGTTGCCGTGTCCCAGTTCACGACGGCGCGGCGCACCGATCGGGGAGGGTTCACCGACACTGAATCCCGGAAAGTTATAGTGAACCATAAACGCTTCGTTTTGGGTACCGCTGTCGGTAAGGTTTTCAAACATTTGGGCATCTTTCGGTCCACCGAGCGTCAATATAACCAAAGCTTGCGTTTGTCCACGGGTGAAAAGTGCAGAGGCATGAGCGCTCGGCAAGACGTTGGTTTCAATACGGATCGGACGCACTTCATTGAGAGCACGTCCATCCGCACGCACTTTTTCATCCAAGATTTGAGTACGAACCATGGAACGTTTTACCGATTCGATCGCCTTTTTCAAATCATGCTCATTCCATTGCGGTTTTTCAGCCATAATCGTTTTACGAATAGTACGAAGCGCGGTTGAGCGTTCCGTTTTCGCCATTTGGCTAATCCCGCGTTTAATATCATCCGTATGGTTAGTACGAACATACTCGATCATCTCGCCGTTCATTTCACTGATGACATATTGGATCTCAAACGGTGCGGATGCGAACGGTTTAAACGCAGCTTCATAGGCACTGTTCGATTCGAATAATGCCTCCTGAGCCGATGCGAGAACTTGGATGAGTTCATCTTCATCCATTGCATTCGATACACGTACAGGGATCGCAGGAACACTCATGGCCGGATCAACCATCGGATCAATCATACCCATATCGAGAATCTCCATCTCATCGCTTCCCAACGTTTGCATCTCGATCATTAGCATATCCTCTTTGCTTCCTGCCAAATACAAATCGAGGGTACTTTTTTCAAGCTCACTACGGCTAGGATTAAAAACAATCTCTCCGTCGATTTTACCGACGCGGACCGCGCTCACCGAGTTAGAAATATCGATATCAGAGACATAAAGGGCCGCAGATGCCGCATTGAGAGCCAACACTTGCAAATCAGCCTCTTTATCCGCACTTAGAACCATAACTGTGATTTGAACCGGATTGGCAAACCCTTTTGGAAACAGCGGGCGCAATGAGCGGTCAACAATCCGTGACGTCAAGGTCTCAAAATCGCTCGGTTTGGTTTCCCGTTTGATAAATCCCCCCGGAAATTTACCGGCTGCGTAACTTTTTTCAATATACTGAACCGTCAGAGGTAAAAAATCCTCATCCACGAAATCGGTTTCATCGACAACAACTGTTGCTAAAATAACGGTATCTCCACATTTAAGCCATGCAGCTCCATTGGCTTGAGCCGCTACTTGATTAAACGCATAAGCTTCTGTTTTGTTTTTTAACTCTAATTCAACGTTGTATTTCATCTCTTTTCTCCAAAATAATCTCTATGGTCTCTTCGTCTATGGCGTCGAATTCCTGGTAATAGTACCTTGTATCGATGTAATCTTCGATCTCTTGGAGGCAAAATATACCATCAACGATCGGATCTAGCGCTTCTACGACACTAACTGGCATAATTGGGGCAGCGACGTAGACCGCTTTTGCTTTTTGAGCGAATGCAGTTTTTATCGCACACATCAGCTTTAGCCCAGTTTCACTCCCCTCATCAATCAGGAGTATGTTTTTCCCCTTCATTGATTTAAAATGTTCTCCCTTTCGGTATTGATAGATGGCACTGAGAATTTTTTCTTCGTGCTTTCGGGTTGCTTCGCCATAGATATAGTCCACTTGAATATCAAAAGCTTCAACCAGTGCTTGATGGATAACAATCTCTTCGGTTTCACTCACTCGCGCTAACTCACACTCAGGATTTTGAGGAGCAGCAATCCCCGCCGAAAAGATAAAATCAAGCGGGAGTTTTAACCGTTTATTCATCTCTGACGCGATGATTAAACCGCCCGATGAGACAGCGATAAGATTCCACCCCTCACTTTTCATCCGATCCAAGGGGAGAAGCTCTTTGAGTTGTGATGCGGCATCGATGCGATCTTTAAACAAACAACGTTGCACTCTCATACAGCCACCTTAACGCACCATCGAGGCGGCACCCATCGTATATTTGAGATCATTATCGATAAATCGAAGACCAAGCCCTAAGAAGATATTTTGCGACTGCGGATTGAGGAAATTATCCCATCCTCCGTAGAGTTCCAGATGTTTTAGCATTTGATAACGTACTTGTGCTTTCAAGTGTGCACGAGTCCCACGAACATCATTAACTGCATTAAAATCAAATACTTCACCGCTAAATTTTAACCGATCATGATTCATAAAATAATCTGCTCCAAAACCACCTGTCGATTCGATCATACCTGCTCGTAAAAGTAAATTATCATAACGCTTTCCATATTGGAGTGAATAATAGGTTTTCCCCTCTTCATGAGCAGGTGTTCCGTTAGGATATTTGGCATAATCATCACTGCTGATCAAATCAAACATATAGTACGTTTCAGGGTTCGGAAGATAGGTTACCCCTAAATAAACTTTTCCGTACTGATCGCGCATCATATAATCGGTATGCATCGCCACTTGCAACTCACTCGTTGTAAAATTGCTCAACATCGAATCGATTTTTCCAAAGGCTTCCTCTCCGCTTTTGAAAAACGATCCGGCATTCGAAATCGTATCTTTGAAAGAGCTACGGTTCTCTGTAAGTATTACACTCACATTATCCTCGATCTTCACAAACTTATCAACCGCTTCGGGAAGTTTATGTTCCAGTGAACCGCTGATATTGTCCATACGTGTTGTAAGTGAATTGATTCGGGCCATAATCGCCGGAAGGTCTTTATTCACCGTGTCAGCACTTTGTGCAAATCCCGCCGACATTGCTTTAAAATTGGTTATGGCTTCATGCAGATCGTCTCGATTCTCAACAATAACACCATCGAGGTTGACCCCGACATTACGAAATGCAATAATCATCTCTTGAATAGCGGCTCGATGTTCATCATCCAGGGTAGAGCGAAAATCTTTGAGCAACAGTTCTAACTCTTTGGCTGCCGCATTGACCGAATCACTCGTTTGATCAAACGAAGCATATCGTTTCGACTGTGATAATGTCCCTTCTGCTGCAAGAGAAGAGGAAGAATCACCAACGACAATATTGATTACTTTGGATCCTAGAAGAGACTCTTGAGCTACAATGACTGATGAATCATCGGGGATTTTTACCCCCTTATCGATCATCAGGGTCAAACGAACCCGTTTACCCTCAATCACAATATCGTCTACATCTCCGATTGTTACCCCGTTCATCAAAACATGGGTATGTTTTTCTACACCGGAAGCATCTTCAACATAGGCTTGAATTCGGTACCCCTCACTTCCCCACTTTCCAAGGGAAGTTACCTGAGTCGAGAGGAACAACAAAGCTCCCAAAGCCATCACAACAAAAAGACCGATTTTCGCTTCCAGTTTCATATAGGTATCCTCTTTTAATTACTGGTGAGTTTATAATTAAAATCCGATCCGCCAATCGGTTTTAAAATAAGTGTTAAAAAAATGTACGAATCATCAACCGAATTTGTATTCGTATTATTGGTTAAAATCGGACGTCGATTTTGGACATAGCGCAGACCAAAATCAAGACATCGGGTAGTATACAAAAATCCAACCTCACTCCGCTTCATCAAGTTTTCTTCACTATCATACGCAACGATACCAAAGAATCGGTAATTTCGGTTATATTGGTACGCAGCATCAGCTGTCCAATAACTAGCGTATAACGGGGTATTGTTACGAAGTTCATCCGTATAATAATGACTAATTCCCGCTGCTATTATCCCATCATTATAGCGCAGTGTATTTTGTTCTTTTGTGATTCGATTACGATCATGATTATACGCGGTTTGATTATAGTAAGAAACAGCACTGCTAATCTCCCACTCTAATTCATTTTGAAGTTCACCGTAATAACTCCCCTGGTCATCATAACGGAAATTTTGTGAAAGGCGATCTACAAAAAATTGTTTTTCCCCCTCAAATAGATAGTTACTCAACCCAAGAGAAAGTGTATCAGTTGGTTCGTTCAGTGCATAATATTGGCAAGAGATATTTGTCGGATCTTCCGAACATACCTTATGATAGTTTTTATAGTAACCGTTGTAAAAACGATCTCCTGCTTCCGTATAGCTGATAGATGGGCTTATAACATGCGATAAAGATTCATATCTCTTGACAAGTGTGGATGAAAGCGAAACCGTGTGATCAAGCTGAGCGTAAAACCCTTTTTCATAATCAGTAGTATCTCCTGATTGAGAATTTCCATAAAAATTGATTACTTTCGTGGATAAATTGGCGGTATAACTGAAATCTAAGTATTCATCAAATAAGGGAGCTTGAAACGTTAATGGAACCGCAAAGTCACCTTGCAATGCACGTTTTCCATCAGGTCGATAAAAATGCGTTGCCATAGCATCAGCACTTAGAAGAAGGCTATTGCCTAAGAAGCTCTCAAGATAGCGATGGAAATGGAGATTAGGAAGAGTCTGAATGGTTTCATCATTATTCTCTTTGTCTAAATATTGATAGTGTTTAAGGTAGGAGCCAAAATAGTTACTCTCACTGCTATAATAAGCATTAATACGTGAAAGTACCTGATTTGAGGTTACATTTTGCGTTTCATCGCTATTTTGCAAATTGAGATAATCGACATCGTTCATCCATGATCCATCAACATATAGACCCGATTCCCCTTCCAAATCTAAATCAAACCATTCACGTAACGGAGCGCGATGGCGATAGTTCACATCATATCCAAAATGCTTATTGTTCGCTAAATCATATTCATTTGCATACTGAGAGCGCTCTTTGAAATACCCTAAACGAATAGATCCCTCTGATGAAGCAGTATCAACAAATCGAAAATCGGTATAAAGTCCTGATCCGCGATTGGTTCGAATTTGAGGACGAAGTTCCAAGTCCCACCAGTTTTGAGGTGCGAAATAGATCGGTTGTTGATAATAGAATCCTTCCGAACTTGAAAGACCAAGTGTAGGAATCAACAACCCGGTACGTCGTGTTTTATCGGTTGGATATCCAAAATAAGGGAGATAAAAAACGGGGAGATCATTGACGATAAGACGTGCATTGTAGAGATTAACCCACATCTCCTCAGTATCATAATCGGCACTGCTAAAGCGTATTTTCCAAAGCGGATCATGAGAGTCACACCCCGAAACCGCTCCTCCGGCCAAATCTATCTCATTTTTGCACACCTGTGCTTCTTCAGTACTGATCCACGTACCGGTGGTTTGATCCGCCATATAGTAAGGCTTTGAATATCGGGTTTCATTCACCAAATCAACACGAGAATAATCGCTGATCATATGATACTGCTTCGCTTTGAAAACATTCACATTCCCCATCGCCTCGATGATGCTCGAATTGCGATCATAGATCAGTTCATCGGCACTCAAAATCTGATCTTGATAAAGGGCTACCGGATCTCCAATAGCTCTGGCAATCGAACCGTTTGCATCAACACTCTCTCCATATAACTCTACACGCTCTTCGCCGAGCAACAGTGTGGATGCGATCAAACTGATCCAGTAAACGTTACGCATTGATCACCAAGGTGCGTCCGGTTCGATCATGCCAGCTGCGTCGATACGGATCAAGCATAGCCCATACAAATCCCAGATAAAAAAGGATCTCACTCACAACTCGAAAAACACTCCGATTAAAGGCACTTAAAAAAGAGGGATTGGAGAGAGTGGTGAGTTCAATCACACGAATTTTCATGATGATTTTTCCCAAACTAGCCCCGTATTGCATCGTAAAAAAAGTTTGGTAGATGATTTTAATCGCCATGTATTCGAGTAAAAAGCTATTGCTTATCGAGATCATCGATTCTAATGTCTGAGCTTTAGCCATCGCGTCCCACAAGATGATCATCATAATTACAGACAAGAGTAACTCATCAATTCCAAAAGCAGCGGCACGCTGTCGAATCGAAGAGAGTTCCAAATGCTCCCGCTGCAAAAGTGAATCGATGCGTTCATCCATTATCGAAGTGCCTGATACGCGATATCGCTACGAAGTTTTTTACCTGCAAAATGAACTTGCCCGCACAGCATATAGGCACGATCACGTGCTTGGCGGATACTATCGCCGACACCGACACAAACCAGAACACGTCCACCGGTCGCATAGAGTTTCCCATCCTCTTCCGCCACTCCCGCGTACGCAATATGAGTGTTTTGGGCAATCTCGTCATGATGAACTTCATCGACGATAATCTCGGCAGGCTCAGAGTTATCATACGGATAGTTGCGACTCGCCATAACGACACCGACCGCGTATTTATCATGAAATTCGACATTGAGTGTATCGAGCTGTTTGGTGGCAGCTTTATAAAAAAGCTCACTTGCAGGCGTTTTCAAAAGAGGCATCAGAATCTCACACTCAGGATCACCGAAACGGACATTAAACTCCAACGTAATCGGTTCACCGTTGACGATCATAAGACCGATAAAGAGAACCCCCTCAAACGGTGCTCCCTCTTCTTGCATCCCTTTGAGGGTCGGTCGGACGATTCGATCTTTGACTTTTTCATAAATCACATCATCCACAAGCGGGGTTGGAGCATAGGCACCCATTCCCCCCGTATTAGGACCCTCATCGTTGTCTAAGAGGCGTTTGTGATCTTGCGCGGCTTGGAGGAGAATAAAATCTTTTCCATCACATAGGGCAAACATCGAGAGCTCATACCCGTCCAAGAACTCTTCAACCACAACACGTTTCCCTGCATCGCCGAACGATTTTCCGCTGAGCATCTCAGAAACGGCAACTTTTGCCTCTTCGTGACTCATCGCGATGATGACCCCTTTACCCGCACACAGGCCATCTGCTTTGACAACGATCGGAGCAGTGAGGCTTTCGATAAATTTAAATGCATCCCCGATGTGATCGGTTTCAATGTAACGTGCAGTTGGTATGTTGTATTTAGCCAAAAAGTTTTTCATGTACACTTTTGACCCCTCTAGCTGCGCTGCGGCTTTAGAGGGACCGAAAATAACCAACCCTTTGGCTTTGAATACATCGACTACACCATCACTCAAAGGACCTTCTGGCCCTACAATAGTTAAATCAATACTATTATCGAGCGCAAATTGTGCGAGTGCTTCGTAATCTTTGATATCGACGTTAGTCCCCAACATCGGAGTCGCACCATTGCCAGGAGCAAAAAACAGCTCTGTTACTTCGGGATCTTGCTTCAAAACCCGTCCGATTGAAAATTCACGCCCGCCGCTGCCAATTACCATTACTCGCATAGATCACCTTGAAAAAATTTTGATTATCTTATCTGAAACGCGTTAACGCTTCTCAAATAAGGTAAATTCTGCTTCATAGAAGCTAACTAATTATCGTCAAATCATAAACGTTCTTAGAGCCCGGGCGGGCGTTTCGCAGTAGCTTTGGTTCTCAAAGCCGAAAAAAGCCACTCGAGCATCTTTTCCGGCGACAATCTCTCACGCAAAAAATACGTTCAAACGAGACCACCGACACTCAAAGACGACTACGGCTGTGACTCCATGAATATGTAGAACCCTCAAAATGCGATTACTCGCTTCACCCAGAGAATAGGATTATATCCTCAAAATGCTTAAAACGCAGATGATTCTTGGGCAATTTTTCGTGCCAGTTCAATCGCCGAAGCAACACTGGGCTGAGGACTTATCTGAACCTCTTTTGCATTATCAAAAGCGGCACGTGTTGTTGTACCAATGGCAACAATACTGTAAGAGGAGAGAATCGGATAGGAAGCACAAAAGCACTCTATAGATGAGGGAGAGGTAAAGACTAAAACGGCATCTTTTTCTATCGTATAGCCTCGTGCATCTTCATTGCAGGTTGTCTCATACACGACTCTCTCATCGATGAAAAATCCCCCATTTCGTGCCACGTCAACCCATTCGCTTGCTACGACTTTCGGACGGAGATAGAGCCATTTTCCACTACGTTTTTTCGCGTTTAACACACTCGGAATTGATCTCCCATACCCATCACCTACTTCGATATCCATTGCACCCGCGTTTGCTGCAGATGCGGCCGTACCTTCAGATACACAAATGCACTTGAGATTTTCCCAATCGAGACTATACTTTTCTATGGCCAAAACAGCCTGTTTAGAGGTAAAAATTACACCCTCATATTGGGTGAAGTCGATAGAGGGATATAAAAAAGAGATAGTGAGAATAGGGATGTGAATAACTCCCTCATAGGGAGTTTTCGAGATCAGATAAATGGGGCGCAAAGGGTGCGCCTTATTCCCACTCGATCGTTGCGGGCGGTTTGGAGCTGATATCGTACACGACGCGGTTAATTCCATCCACTTCGTTGATGATGCGGCGACTGATACGCTCCAGCAACGTATGAGGCAAATGGGCAAACGTTGCCGTCATCCCATCCACGGCCTCAACGACACGGACACATACGGTGTTGTCATAGGTACGATTATCCCCCATAACCCCAACCGATTTGACGTTCAAAAGAACAGCAAATGCCTGCCACGTTTTGGTGTAATAGCCGCTCGCTTTAAGTTCATCCAACAAAATAGCATCCGCTTCGCGCAGCAGATCCAAATCCGCTTTATTTACTTCACCCATGATACGGATACCAAGACCAGGTCCAGGGAACGGATGACGGTTAACGAGTGAATCCGGTAGTCCAAGTTCCAATCCGAGTTTGCGGACTTCGTCTTTGAACAAATCACGCAACGGTTCGATCAATTCGAAATCCATCCAATCAGGGAGTCCTCCGACATTATGGTGCGATTTGATGGTAACCGATGGACCATTTACCGATACCGATTCGATAACGTCTGGATACAATGTCCCTTGTGCAAGGAATTTAATTCCGTCGTGTTTTTTTGCTTCGGCTTCGAACACTTCAATAAAGGTGTGGCCGATGATTTTGCGTTTTGTCTCTGGATCAGTTACCCCTGCGAGTTTTCCGAGGAAATTTGCCGATGCATCGGCAACGATTAGTGGCACTTTGAGATGGACTTTGAAAATATTTTCAACCGATTCACGCTCTCCCTTGCGAAGCAATCCGTTATCAACAAATACAGGAATCAATTTATCCCCGATCGCTTCGTACAACAATGCCGCAACAACCGATGAATCAACCCCGCCGCTAAGGGCACAGAGCACTTTCCCCTCACCCACTTGGGCGCGAATTTTGACGATTTGCTCTTTGAGGAAATGTCCCATATCCCATTTTTCGGTGATACCGCAGATTTTACGAGCGAAGTTACGGAGCATCAAATACCCCTCTTCGGAGTGGTTCACCTCAGGGTGATACTGCATCGCGTACACTTGACGTGCTTCATCGGCGATAGCCGCATACGGAGAGTTCGGCGAATACGCGATCGGAACGAAACCTTCCGGCAAGACGTCCACTTTATCCGAGTGGCTCATCCATACCGCGCGCTCATCTTCACACCCCTCAAAAAGGACGGAGTGCTGCGTCATATCGATGGTGAGTTCCGCTTTGCCGTATTCGTGATGATCGCTACGGATAACACTTCCGCCGAAATCGACGGCAATGCGCTGCATTCCGTAACAAATACCCAAAACAGGGATACCAAGGGCATAAACACCTTGATCAACGGTATAAGCGTCTTTGTTATACACCGATGAAGGGCCGCCACTGAGGATGATCCCTTTTGGATTTTTTGCTTTGATAGCATCGATTTTAGTGTGATACGGGAGTACCTCACAATAAACTTTATCTTCGCGCAAACGGCGAGCGATCAACTGAGTGTACTGTGAACCGAAATCAAGGACGATAATATTGACATCTTTCAAAGGAGAGCCTTTAAGTGGAGATAATCGGGAGGGTAAACGATGAGTACCCTTTGCGTTAATGAAAGGGTACCCTAATGTAGATTAATAGAAGCCTAAAACGATAAACTGAAGATACCAAACGGCTACAGAAACAACATATCCCACCAGTACCGTCCAAGCAAGTTTTATGTGGGATGAAAAGGTATAAATACCTGCCATTTTTCCCATCACACCCACTCCAGCAGCACTTCCGAAGCTGATAAGCGATCCTCCGATACCGGCGGTCATGGTTACCAACATCCACTGAGCATGATCGATGGCAGGATTGGCTTTCAACACAGCTGACATAACCGGAACATTATCGACGATAGCGGAGAGGAATCCGACACCGATATTGACGATCGTCGGATCGAACGCTTCATACAATTTTGCCGCATAGGTCAGGAAGCCCATAAAGTGAAGCGCTCCAACCGCCGCCAAAATCCCAAAGAAAAAGAGGAGTGTATTATTTTCGACTTTGCTCATAGCCTCGAAAATATTGACATCGACATTATGCTTCGTTTTCAGAAAATACATATAAAGCTGCAAAATCGCCAAACCGAAAAGCATCCCCCACATCGGAGGCAAATGGAGCACTTGCTTCCCTACAACCGCTAAAGCGATCGTCAACGCACCAAATGCGATAATGACTTTCCCCCCTTTGAGGATTTCGATTTTTGCCGCTGCTTCAGGATCACCCTCTTTGTTCGGATCGAGATCAGGAACGTAGCGGACAAGGAGTGCGGCGGTAACAACCCACCCTAAAAATGCTGCGGGGAAAAGGTAGAGAAAGTCCACAAAGGCTCCCTTCTCTGCCGCCCACACCATGAGGGTTGTGATATCTCCAAACGGACTCCATGCACCGCCGGCATTGGCCGCAACAACAACGTTGATTGCACCGGGAACAAGAAACTCTTTGGTTTTATTATCAATCGTTAGCAAAACCGTGGAAAGGATCAAAGCCGTAGTCAGATTATCGGCTACCGGAGAGATAAAAAATGCCAAAGCCCCTGTAATCCAGAAAAGTTCCCGATAACTGTACCCTTTTGCAATCAGTTTTGCCCGCAGAGCACTAAAAACCCCTCGCTCGATCAACGCCTCGATATAGGTCATCGCAACAAACAAGAAAAAGAAGATTTCGGCTATTTCCAAAATCAAATGGTCCACTTCATGCTCAAACGGAGTGAGATCAGCCCCCACAGAGACATAATAAAGCCCAATAAGGACAAACATCAGCGTTCCGGTAAATAGTGCCGGTTTGGCTTTATCGATATGGTATTTCTCTTCAGCCGCGATAAAATAATAGCCCACTACAAAAATAGCGAGTAAAAGCCATCCGAACGGATGCCCTACTAAATTTATCACTGAAACTTCAGCGACGGGTGTAGTCATGATGTAATTCCTTCTGTTGCTCTAAGCAATAACAGCTTTTTTTAAAACGTTAATTTTATCGCAGCTTCCATAATTGAGAGTTGAAAGAGGGTTGTCTTACAGATCTTTCATCAACTCTTTGATAATGTCATTAATAGAAACAATCCCTCTAAGTTGATTCCCCTCCAGTACCAACAAGCGGTTAATCTCATATTTCACCATCAATCGTGCCGCATAACGGACATCCAGCTCTTCATTGACACAGATCACCGGTTTGGCGGAAATATCATATACATTGATCAAATCCATGTCCCCATCTTCGGCAAAAATAGCGTTGAGCACACTGGTATAGGTGACAATACCAAACGCGTCATGTTCAGACGTTCGATCAACAACAACTGATTTTACATTATGCGTTTGCATGAGGGACAAAAGCTCTCGTACCCGTGCATAAGGTGAAATACAGATCACCTTTTCGGATGGTGTCATGATATCTCTGATTAAAATTTGTCTCATAGTTGTCCCTCCATTTTGATTTGGTTTTCGAACAATTCAAGCTGTGCAGAGGGAATACCCGCGAGATGTTCGATCGGTAAAGTAAAAATAATACCATTTCCGTGCTCTTCTAGTTTGAGCTGTTGGGTAAGTGCTTTCATAATTTTGATCGACATACGACGCTCCAATATAAACATCAACACCGATTCCGCACGTTCATACGTAAGACCAAAAAAGGTCTTTTTCTCATTCAGCCCCATTCCTCGTGATTTGAGAAGTGTTACCCCTCCCGCACCGTTCTCTTTTGCGATATCGACCGCTTTATCTTCGAGCGTTTCAGCCACGATAGCAACAACAATTGAAAATTTCATTTATTCTCCTTGATGGTGGATTTATACTGCGAAACGATTCCATACACCATTACGGTGATCATGGGAAAAAGGGATGCAAAAGCAATAAGGCCAAAGCCGTCGATAAGTGGGTTACGTCCCTCGATATTGGTTGCCAGTCCTAACCCTAATGCCGCTACCAAAGGGACGGTTACCGTAGAGGTGGTCACACCTCCCGAATCGTACGCAATCGGGATAATGTAGCGTGGAGCAAAATAGGTCATAATAATGACCAAGATATAGCCCACTATTATGTAATAGTGGATGGAGTCACCCACAACGATCCGGTATGCGCCCAACGCAATCCCAATCGCCACCCCTAACGCCACAAAAATACGCAACACATTTTGACGTATCCCCCCTGAGGAAATCTCCTCAGCTTTTGATGCTATGGCAAGGAGTGCAGGCTCAGCCATTGTCGTCGAAAATCCTATCAAGAATCCGAAAAAATAGATGAGAAATTGATTGTTTTGCTGTGTCAACTGCAATGCCATCGTTTCGCCGATTGGAAAAAGTCCCATCTCTAAGCCGACGATAAAAGAGTAAAGCCCGAGAACCACAAAACTGATCCCTAATGAAAGTTTTGGAAGATTAGCAATGGGCTTTTTGATAATAAAATATTGAAAAAAGAAAATAACGATCAAAATAGGGGCAACATCTCCAATCACACCAAAAAGTTCCAATGCTAACACTTTTGCGTGCTGTGCTATCGTAATACTTTGAGCCACGGTATCAGCAGCACTCTGAGCTAGTGCGGTGACATCTCCGGGATGAGCACTCGAATAAACAACCAAACCAAAAAGCTGTACGAAAATCATCGGTGTTAATGACGCAAATGCGATCAATCCGAATCCATCAATCATCGGATTTCGTCCTCGGATACTCGATGCCAAGCCGACACCCAATGCCGCAACCAAAGGGACAGTGACAGTAGAGGTGGTTACCCCCCCTGAATCGTACGCGAGTCCGACAATTTCGGAAGGGACAAAAAAGGTTAGAGTGACAACCGCTATATAGCCGATAATGATGTAGTAATGGATCGGATGACCGACAATGATTCTGTATGCCCCCAATGCAATCGCACATCCGACTGATAAAGCAACCGTGAGGCGCAAATAAAAATCATCTATCCGCCCCTCACTGATGATAGAAGCTTTTTCGGCGATAGCGATCAAAGCAGGTTCAGCAACCGTAGTCGAAAAACCGATCATAAATGAGAAAATAAGGAGCCAAAAGAGGGAACCTTTAGCTGCAAAATCGTGTGCTAAATTCTCCCCTATAGGAAAAATTCCTATTTCAAGCCCTTGAATGAAGATTGCTAGACCGAAGGCGACGATAAAAAGACCGATTAAAATAGAGAGGAGGTTGTCAGGAACTTCTTGAATAATGAAAGCTTGAAAAAAAGTTATAACAACGATAATCGGCATCAAATCTTTTAGTGAACCTTTCAACATTTTGAAAAAAAGTTTCAATTGATCCACATCTGCCTCGTATTCACGTTATACTTTTTAATCGTAACGTTTTTAGACTTAATGTCTCCCCATAACCTTTTCAATCTCGTCTGGTTTATCGTGAATACCAAAACGGTCAATGATCGTCTGCGTCGCTTCACTTTGTCCTACCACTTCTACCTCTTTACCCATGTTACGGAGTTTGATCACCGCTTTATCGAGAGCATAGACGGCGGTAATATCCCAAAAGTGAGCGTGTGTTACATCGATAATGACATTTTTAACCTCTTCTTTGTAGTCAAACGCATCGGTAAAACGATCCGCTGAATTAAAGAAGATTTGTCCTACAAATTTATAAATTCGGGTACTGCTCGTCTCTTCATACGATTTGGTGCAGTACATAAAATGGCTGATTTTGTTTGCAAAAAAGAGCGATGCGAGCAATACCCCTGTTAAAACACCCAGTGCGAGATTGTGGGTAAATACCACTACGATGGTGGTGGAGAGCATCACGATGTTAGTGGAGAGGGGCAAGGTTTTAAGCCCCTTGATCGACGGCCAGTTAAAGGTTCCGATAGATACCATGATCATTACCGCTACGAGTGCCGCCATCGGGATAATCTTGATCAAATCGGACATAAACACGACCATGATAAGAAGTAGCACACCAGCGATGAGGGTAGAGAGACGACCGCGTCCCCCTGATTTGACGTTGATTACCGATTGACCGATCATCGCACATCCGGCCATCCCCCCCATACATCCGCTGGCAATATTGGCGATCCCCTGACCTTTGGCTTCACGGTTTTTGTCACTGTCGGTATCGGTCATATCATCGATGATCGTCGCAGTCATAAACGATTCGAGCAGTCCTACCGCCGCTAATGCAGCAGCGTAAGGGAAAATAATCGAAAGCGTCTCCAGATTCATCGGCACGTCCGGCCATAAAAAGATCGGAAGAGTGTCGGGGAGTTGTCCCATATCGCCAACGGTACGGACATCAATCCCCATTGCTACGCTCACTGCAGTCAATGTGACAATAGTCACTAACGGTGAGGGGATCAGCTTTCCGATAATAGGAACATACGGGAAGAGATAAATAATTGCCAACCCTGCAGCTGTCAACGCATATACATGCCATGTGACGTTGGTAAGTTCAGGGAGTTGCGCCATAAAAATCAAAATCGCCAAAGCGTTCACGAAGCCGACTACGACGGTACGAGAAACAAAACTCATGAGCACACCGAGTTTCATGTACCCCGCCGCGATTTGCAATAATCCTGTGAGGAGTGTTGCCGCCATCAGGTATTGCAACCCGTGTTCTTTAACGAGGGTCACCATGAGCAGTGCCATTGCCCCCGTAGCCGCCGAGATCATCCCTGCACGCCCACCGACGAATGCGATCACCGTGGCAATACAAAACGAGGCATAGAGTCCCACCTTCGGATCAATTCCGGCGATGATCGAAAAAGCAATCGCTTCAGGGATAAGGGCGAGAGCGACAACGATTCCGGCGAGAATATCGCCGCGAATATTGCCAAACCACTCTTGTTTTGGGGACAAAATCAGCATACAAGCTCCTTAAATATTTAACATAGTTCGTGCAACTATCACTCCAAAGCTAAAAAAATCCAAACGAAGAAAGTCACATGAGAGGATGGAGAGGAGAGTTACGGTAAGTAGTGAAATGGTACTTAAAAAGGACTTTAATGTGGCTTTGTACCCTAACAATCTGTTTCCAAACTGTTTACTAATTGATTATAAACTACAATTAATTGGGTGTCTAAATCATCATGGCACCCGATATTTTTCATTTGTATTACTCCTTAAAATATTAAGTTTTTCTCTTTTAGCAGCAAAGAGAAAAACTTTCTTTCACTACATATCCAATCAAAAACAAAGTTTTTTGCTTCCAAGGAAAAATATGCTTAGAGCCTCTCTCCTGAATTTTTTCAAACTTGAATCAGCTACGGGAATACTGCTAGTATTCGCAACGTTATTTGCCATGATAATGGCCAACACCTCGCTTCAACCCTTCTACGATTCACTCACATCGATTCCCGTTGTCATCAGTTTCGGATCGCTGATAATTGCTAAACCACTTCTTCTTTGGATCAATGACGGATTAATGGCTATTTTTTTCTTTATGATCGGACTTGAAGTTAAACGTGAGATAATCGAAGGTTCCCTCCGTGACCCCAAAGCGATAGCCCTCCCTGCTTTTGCGGCATTGGGCGGTATGCTCGTCCCTTCCATAATCTATGCGTGGCTCAACTGGAACAACCCTACAGCGTTGCAAGGGTGGGCTATCCCCTCAGCGACCGATATAGCATTTGCACTAGGGATTTTGACCCTTTTAGGGGACCGCGTCCCCAAAGGGTTGAAACTCTTTTTGCTCTCCCTTGCCATCATCGATGACTTGGGTGCCATCATTATCATTGCCCTTTTTTACACCGCCGATCTTTCAACCCTTTCGCTCACAATCGCTGCATCGATGATCGCCCTCTTAGCCCTCATGAATATCCGAGGTATAATCAATCATACCGCTTATATTTTAGTGGGGATCATCTTATGGATAGCCGTGTTAAAATCTGGGGTTCACGCAACCCTCGCAGGTGTCATACTAGGATTACTCATCCCTCTCAAAAACAACCAAACTTCATTTCATGCACTTGAACACTCCCTCTATGTTCCCGTAAACTATGTAATTCTTCCCCTCTTTGCATTTGTCAATACGGGAATCAGTTTTTCCGGCATATCCGCAAAAGATTTTTATGACAATGTTACAGTAGGTATTGCCTTAGGGCTTTTCTTCGGAAAACAAATGGGGGTATTTTTGTTCACTCTTTTCGCGGTGTGGATGGGATTAGGAAAACTCCCACAGGGGGTAAACTGGAAACTTCTCTATGGGATTTCACTCCTCAGTGGGATCGGTTTCACAATGTCATTATTTATCGGATCGTTGGCATTTGAAGATGCAAGGGCCAATGGTATTGTATTAACCGATGAACGTTTGGGAATTCTAATGGGATCGATGATTTCGGGATTTCTGGGGTATATTGTCTTGAGATTTTTTATGAAAAAGGCTGAAAACTGATATACAATCAGTTTTCAGAATCGATTACTTAAACAAGGCGATCATTACACCCGCTGCAACCGCTGAGCCAATAACACCCGCAACATTTGGTCCCATTGCGTGCATCAAAAGCATGTTGGTCGGATCATCTTTCATCCCCTCTTTTTGAGAAACACGTGCTGCCATCGGAACTGCTGAAACTCCAGCCGAGCCGATCAACGGATTGATTTTTTCATCACTAAAGAGGTTCATCAATTTTGCCATCAATACACCCGCAGCCGTTCCAGCAGAGAATGCCAACAAACCAAGCCCTAGAATAGCCAACGTATCGACCACCAAGAACTGTTCTGCCGCCAGTTTCGATCCAACAGCAAGTCCAAGGAAAATTGTGACGATATTGATCAATGCATGCTGCATTGTATCGCTTAGGCGATCAACTACACCCGTCTCTTTAAAGAAGTTTCCAAGAGCAAATGCACCCACCAACGGAGCCGCATCGGGAAGGATGAAAATAATCAACATCAACACGAGAATCGGAAAAAGGAGCTTTTCGAGTTTCGTCACATGACGAAGTGTACGCATACGGATTTTTCGCTCTTCAGGAGTCGTCAATGCACGCATAATCGGCGGTTGAATGATAGGAACCAATGCCATATACGAATACGAAGCAACGGCAATCGCTCCCAAAAGTTCAGGAGCCAATGTCGAAGCGATAAAAATCGATGTCGGGCCATCCGCTCCGCCGATGATACTGATGGCGGCAGATTGCTGTAACGTGAAATCAAAAATAGTTGTAAATTCACTGAGAGCATACGCACCGACGAGAGTTCCGAAAATACCAAACTGCGCCGCCCCGCCCAAGAGAGCCAGACGCGGATTAGCCAACAATGGACCAAAATCGGTCATCGCCCCAACCCCCATAAAAATCAAAAGAGGAAACAACCCGTTCGAGATCCCCATATGGTAGATGATACCAAGCATCCCATCCGGTCCCGCCATGTTTGCGATAGGGACATTGGCAAGCAATCCACCAAATGCGATAGGAAGCAGCAATAACGGTTCAAACCCTTTAGCTATCGCCAAATAAAAGAGGACAAAAGTGACCAAAAACATAATCAGACGTCCCCACGTTTGGTGGAAATCCGACATCGGTTCACCATGAGCCGTAAGAACACCTTTTTTAGGCTCAACCAAAGCACTAATTCCGGTTGTGTAATAGAAATTGACCATCATCTCATTAAAAGACATCGGCTGATAGTTCTCTTCACGATACGTTGATTTCTTTGGCTCCTCGGCGTGAGGGGCTACAGTTGGTGTCGTTTGTACCGTAGTATCTGTCGTAACAACAGGTTCGCTTGCCATACTCGATAAAGAGAGGCTAAAGATCATTGCAAGAGAAAATAATAGTTTTTTCATTAAATTTTCCCTTCACATTCCAGTTGATGATGATGTTGTAATGCTCCCAACATTGCAGCGATTTTTGCATTCTCATTGTTTCTTTGTACCGGAGCTTTTGGCGCAGCAGTGTTTGTTTGCACTTTCGGTGCCTCAGGAAAATAACGGAGAATGAGTTTGGACATCAATTTTGTCATGTAGATCATGATGGTAAGAAACAGATAAACCGTCCCCATCCCCAATAACATGATTTTGATACTTTCAAAAAACATCGAGGTTCCTTTTATTAAATGTGGCGTATTATAACTAAACTTTTATTTTGTAATATAATGGACCCCGATAGATTCGGGACGATTTTGTGCCGCTTCAACAATACTTTTTGCCGTTAGCAGACGTAGACGCAGTAATCTTCCTACCGTCCCTGAGAGCATCTTATCGATCGCTTCCCATGCGTTATGCAATCCTTTCGGTGTCCGCTTAATTGAGACATTGTCCCACATGATGCGACGAAGTTCATCTTTTTTCTCTTTATCTCCGTCTAATTCCAACGGTTCTCTCCCCAGCGTGAAATCTTCACCACACCCGTATGATGGGTGCGCCAGAATCGATTCTGCTGCCCTTTTGGCAAATACAAGACCCTCCAACAATGAGTTACTAGCCAATCGATTCGCTCCATGGACTCCCGTCGATGCCGCTTCTCCTGCCGCATAAAGCCCTTGTATCCCCGGAACACTCCCATCGAGGTTTGTTTTGATCCCCCCAACGGCATAGTGAAATGCTGGAGAGATCGGAACCCGCTCTTTAGGGAGGTGAAATCCCAAATCGTTGAGCGATTTATAGATATTCGGAAACCGCTCTTTAAAATATTCGCTCTCAAAATCTTCACACGAGAGATAGACCTGTTTTTGGCTTTTCTGTTTGTAATCAAAAATTGCGCGACTCACAATGTCACGCGGAGCCAATTCCCCCCGCGGATCGTATTCAAATAAAAAGCGATAACCGTTTTCATCGACAACATGTGCCCCCTCCCCTCGAAGTGCTTCAGAGAGGAGCTGTTTACGCGCCCAGCTATTGGCGACAAACACTGTCGGATGAAACTGCATCATCTCCATCGAGGAGAGTTCAATCCCTTTTTCGATACAGATGCCGTGAATCTCTCCGCTAATAGTAAAGGCATTCGTATGGTACTCATAAAGCGATCCCACCCCGCCGCTGGCGATGACGACATTATCGGCAAAAATCGTTTTTCGCTTCCCCCTTGTCACCACTTCTACTCCACAGCATCGATTATTCTCGATCAAAAGATCGATAACCGTGGTATCACTTAGCATCGGATGAGGGTTTTGGTTCAATAAAAAGAAATGGAGATGCCTCCCCGTAGCATCCCCGCCTGCATGGAGAATTCGGCTTCGTGAATGGGCGGCCTCTTTGGTATAGAGAAGATTTCCCTCCTCATCCGTATCAAAATGAAATCCGTGAGCGATCAAATCACGAATAACCCCCTGCGAACTTTCACTCATCACCTGTACAGCTGTTTCATTGCACATTGCAGCCCCCGCATCGAGGGTGTCTTGTACATGTGAAACGATGTCATCATCATTATAGGCGGTTGTCACCCCCCCCTGCGCATAATAGGTATTACACTCCCACGGGTTCGATTTATTGATAATCAATACCTTTAAATGCTTGGGTAAATTGCTCGCGGTATATAAACCGGCTACCCCTGAACCGATGATAATGACATCATAACGCAACGGACGATTCCTTTGCGGATGCGGGCTTTTCATAATAAGGTGGAGCTTTATAACCGCATCCACTCAATAGCATGATCAGAGCCGCAACCATACTGAACGTATATAACTTAGACATTATCATCCTCTACTCTTTAATGACGGATGGTATAATAGCTACCATAAATTATTGATTAAAGAGTTCAACGATGATCAATCAGATTCGTTCTTTGCCTCAGGGTGCAGGGATTTATCAATACCTCGATGAAAAAGGGAAAATCCTCTACATCGGAAAAGCCAAAAATCTCTCCAAACGGGTCAAAAGCTATTTTAATCTCACTCCCGTTCTCTCCCCAAAATCGACGTTGTCATTACGGATTCAAAAAATGCTCTCCGAAACAGTTGCCCTTCATTATATTATCGTTGAGAACGAACACGACGCCCTCATCTTGGAAAACTCCCTCATCAAACAACTTAAACCTAAATACAATATCCTCCTACGCGATGATAAAACCTACCCATATCTCTATGTCGATATGGAAGAGCCCTTCCCCCGTTTCGAGCTCACACGCAAAATCATTAAAGGCAAAGGGATCCGCTATTTCGGCCCCTTTTCAGTAGGGGCACGCGATATTCTCGACTCACTCTATGAGCTTCTTAAACTGGTTCAAAAGAAAAGCTGTCTAAAAGGCAAACATGCCTGCCTTTTTTACCAAACACAGCAGTGCCTTGCCCCTTGTGAGTTCCCTCTCCCACGCGAAAACTATATGCTGATGGTGCAGCAGGGGATCGAATGGATCCAAAACAAACGACGTTTGATCAAGCAACTCGAAGCTAAAATGGAGTTTTATTCCGAATCGCTCCGATTTGAAGAGGCACTCGTACTTCGAGATCGCATTGAGAGAATCGCTAAAAGTGAGATCGCTTCCCAAATCGATATGGCTTCTAATGAAAACTATGATGTTTTTGCAATAGCAGTGAATGAATCGCGCGGCTGTATCCTCCGCCTCTTTATCCGCGAGGGAAAAGTGGCCTCCAGTACCCACGATTTTATCCCCCTCACCCCCTATTTCTCACTCGATGAAGCGTATGAGCGAACCCTTGTAGGATTTTATGGCAGTGAAAAACCCCCTATCATCGCCCCGATCCTAATTGCCCATCCGTTTGAATCGATTGAGTGGGTTCGTGAACATCTCAGTTCACTGTTTGGAAAAAAAGCGATTCTTGAAACCCCTCAAAGAGGGAGTAAAAAAGAGCTGATCGAGCTTGCCCTCACGAATGCATATGAACTGCTGCGGACACCGCAACCGACAAATGAGGTACTATTGCTCCAACTTCAAGAACTGTTTGAACTTGATACCCTCCCCAATCGAATTGAAATCTTTGACAACTCCCATCATGGAGGCGATGCGACAGTGGGGGCAATGGTCGTGTACGATAATGGCCATTTTGACAAAAAAGGGTACCGCACCTATCATCTGCATGAGAGGGATGAATATGGCCAAATGTCCGAAATGCTCCGTCGCCGTATAGAAGGGTTTGGTGAAAATCCTCCTCCTGATTTATGGGTCATCGACGGCGGATCGACACTGCGGAGATTGGCGGAAGATTTACTCACATCACACGGTGTTCATTTAGATATCATTGCTATAAGTAAAGAAAAAATAGACGCAAAATCACATCGTGCAAAAGGTTCTGCACGTGATATTCTTCACACGTCCGATAACACGTTTCGACTAGAGAGTTCTGATAAACGGCTCCAATTTATCCAAATGCTCCGAGATGAAGCCCACAGAAGTGCCATCACCTTTCATAAAAAAATCAAAGTAAAACGTGACCAGAGTTCAAAACTCCTGATGGTTCATGGAATTTCACAACCAAAAATTCATAAATTACTAGAGTATTTTGGAACCTTTGAAGCGATCGCAAAAAGCGATTTTGAGACACTTTGCAGCCTAATCGGGGAAAAAGATGCAAAAAATATCCAAAATTGTTACTCAGATGAGATATCTAAGTAATCTTTTATGGAGTTTATGCCATATTCCACGCATTGTGTTTTCAGCAGTTTTTTAGCTAAGGGGTTACATGATGGAAAAACCAATTCCAATCGATGAAGAATATCTTTTTGACGGACGTGCTATTGTTAGCGAAACAGACTTGCATGGTGTGATCACTTTTGCGAACCGAAAGTTTTGTGAAATTTCCGGCTACGGCGTCGATGAACTCATTGGTGAACCGCACAACATTATCCGTCATCCGGATATGCCCAAAGCGGCCTTCGCCCAAATGTGGAAAACAATACAATCGGGTACCTTATGGCACGGATTGGTAAAAAATCTCCGTAAAGACGGACGATATTATTGGGTTGATACCGAAGTAACCCCTACCTATGATGAAAATGGACAGGTAAAAGGGTACATGGCGGCACGCAAACCGGCTTCTCGAAAAAATATTGAAGAGACAGCAGCGTTGTATCAAAAAATGATTCTGCAAGAACAGTAAGGGGAAATGAGTGCTATTTTATAATCATAAACACGAATTTATAGGGATCGATGAAGATGGGCTGAAGCTTCTAAACTACGCTACCCTTGATGAATTATTGGGTGTATGCGGCGATGTCGCAGATCTCTTTGCCAAAGAACCGGGATATATCCATAACTTCAAAAGCTTTGGCTGGATCGACTTTCTTCTTCATGCCGATTCGGATGCAAGATCGGCAATCGTTCATGCCCATGGACGAACCTTTTCATGTACACTGAGTGTCCATAACATCTATTTGTGTGCAGAGCCTGAACAAAATGGCTACATGATTGATATGACACATATTCAGTCTATTAGCGGCGATGATATCAAACCCCACACTATTACCCCTAAAGTTCAAACCGAGTTCAAAGCTCCCCCAATAGCCACCCCTACTCCATCATTTGAAGCAAGTGCTGACATCCTCCCTGATTATGGCCATATAACCCCCACACCACTCACAGAACCAGGTACGTTGGATGTTCCATCAACCCTAGATGAGTCAGAAGCAGTTCCTGAGGCTATTGAGGATTTATACGCCAAACTTTCTTTACCTTTAAGCGATGAAGAATTACATGAAGAATTCCCCGAGATAGAGCCCGTAGCGGAGACACGCACAGGTCGCCCGATGCTTGGCGATGTTCACTATACTTCGGCAGAAAAAGAGTTTTTAAACGCACTTAAAGTGGATAAGACGTACCGCTTTGACCCTAATGTCGCAGCGCATGAACTCGGTCTCCCGGTTGATTTGATCCAAGAGTTTATCGGTGACTTTATTCAACAAGCTTATGAGTTTAAATCCGAGCTATTTGAGGCAGCCCTAAAAGGGGATACTAACAATGTTAAAATACTCTCTCATAAACTCAAAGGTGTTGCCGCCAATCTTCGTATTGAAGATGCATTTGAAACCCTTAGTATTATCAATACATCGGGTGATCCGATAGAGATCGAAGCAAACCTCAAATATTTTTACACCATTATTGCAAAACTAGAAGGGAAAGAGGTCATCGAAGAGAATGAGACGGCCCCTTTCTTAAAATCTGATACGGATGCAGCTCCTGTCGCTGAAGTGCCGGTATCTGAACCAGCCGTAACACTCTTGGATGATGATATTTACACTTTTTCACTCAAAGAGGATGCTCCTGCAGCAGTCGAAAACGAAAAAATAAAAGAAAACGGACCCGTAGTTGACGACGAAGAAATTTTCTTGAAGCCTATGGGAATTGAACTTTCCGAAGTGGATCTTAGCCCTAGCGTTGAGAGCCATGATGAAAAAAGCGCTTCCACTGAATTTCCAACTCCCCCGTTGCATTACGACAAAGTGTTGATTTCCGGAGAACTTGGAATCGAACATGACTTTTTCGATGAACTCATCGAAGAGTACAAACATGATGCACTGCGCTCTGGAAAAGAGATTTCCGCCGCTATCGCGGCTTTCGACACCCATGCTTGGAAACGGACAGCTACTCAACTCAAAGGGATCAGTGACAATCTGCGTCTTAACGAGATTTCCGATGAATTGGCTATCTTATCTCAAACCAATGATGCCCAAGAAGCGAATAAAGCTTCCAAACGACTCAATAGTTTTATTGAACAACTATAATTTTTAGGAGATCCCATGCAATTAGGACTTAGAAATCGACTTCGACTTATCAGTCTCTTACCGATTCTGATACTTTTTACCATAGCAAGTTACTTTGTTTATAACGCCTACAACAGTTACCGAGGGGCTGGACAGCTTCAAGTACGCCTTGAAGGGAATAAACAGCTCAATGATTTGATCAATAACATTTCACGTGAACGTGGGATGACCGTAATGTACATGGGGAATGCCTCAGCCGCAACCCTAAAATCACTCCATGCACAACGCACTATTGTTGATCAAAAAGTAGCCTCTTACCAAAAACATCTGGAAACACTCTCTAAAGCCAATGCGCAAGAAGCCTCCAATGCTAAAGCATTGTCGAAACTTATTGCCGACCTGCATAAAGAGATTGTTGCATCTCGCCCCCTCGTTGACAGCGGCACGGCAGAATTTAATAAGATTTTCACCGATCTTTACGGCAATTCCGAAGAGAAACTGATTAATGAACTCGCAACCCTTGCAACCCTTCATTTTGATGAAGAGGTCAACTCCCTCTCCTCTAGTTATCTCTCATTAGTTCGTGCTAATGAATACAGCAGTATTGAACGTGACTATATCACCTACGTTCTCTCCCGTGCGACACCGCTTGCCGAAGAAGAACTCAACAAATGGATTTCGCTCATTGCCAAAGCCGATACCTTTAATCTCGAAGGGATCAACAACAAACCAATCCAAACAGCTTTACAAAATTCTCTTTTCAGTGAAGATAACTCTGAACTATACCTCGATATTACGACTGAGCGAACGACTGTTCTGCAAGCAGCTACTACCGGTGCGTATGAAACACAATCGGGTATTTGGTTTGCGATGATTTCTGAAAAAATCGACGCGATCAATGAAGCAGAACAAATTTTGATCGAAGCAATGGATAAACGGGCCCTCGTTGTCCAAGAAGATGCAATTCGTATCCTAATCATTGCTATCACCGTTTGGATTTTAGGGGTTTTGGTTGCCGTATTAGGATATCTTTTCTCTGCAGAGATCACCACCAACATCAAAAACCTCGAATCGGTTTTGAAACGGGTTGCGGAAGATACCCATGACACTGAAGCAGAAGTCCTCAGCCATAGCATCAACCTTGACACGACTTCCGGTACAGCACAAGCCTATGGGCTCTTGGAACGTATCATTGAACAAACACTTACCGATAAACAATACGCGATGGAAGCATCCGAAGCGAAATCGATGTTCTTGGCCAACATGTCCCACGAGATCCGTACACCGCTTAATGGGATTGTCGGATTTACAGAACTTCTAAAAGATACCGAGCTTCATGATGAGCAGCGCGAGTTTATCGACATCATCGAAAAAAGTTCGGAAAATCTTCTCGAAATTATCAATAACATCCTTGACCTCTCCAAAATCGAGAGCAATAAACTTGAAATCGAAGAGATCGTCTTTAATCCGCTGGATGAGTTCGAAAGTGCCGTTGAAGTATATGGTGTTCGTGCCTCTGAAAAACACATCGACCTTGCGTGTTACGTCGATCCGAGCCTAGAGCGTCCGCTCAAAGGGGATCCGACCAAAATCAAAGAGGTCATTATCAACCTCCTCTCCAATGCCGTCAAATTTACTAACAGCGGCGGTGCAATCAGCGTCGATATCCGCCGCGTAGAGTGCGAAACTCTCAACCGTGCACGTGTCCGTTTCGAAGTCAAAGATAATGGTATCGGAGTTACCAGCGAGCAAAAATCTCGTATCTTTGAAGCCTTCTCTCAGGCAGATACCTCCATTACACGTAAATACGGCGGTACCGGTCTAGGGCTTACTATTTCAAGCCGATTTGTGGAACTTATGGGGTCTCAACTCGATCTTGAAAGTGAACCGGGCAATGGTACAACCTTCTTCTTCACCCTAGAGTTTGAAGAGATCGAAACACTCAATGAACCGCTCAAAGGATCATTCTCCAATATCAATGCGGTTATCCTAGAGAGTCATAGCAAGAAAAAACTCCAAAATACCTATCTCAAAGAGTATTTAGACTATTTCGGTGTCAGCTATACAACATTCCATGAACTCGATGAGCTCAAAATGTTGGAGCGACAAGTCAATTATGATCTCCTCTTTATTGACAATGACTATACCAGCGATGATGATATCCTCGCCTATGCAACAGCACAAGAACAATTAGTACTGATTACAAAATCGTACTACATGAAAAAAATCGACTCTATGGGAATCGATATTTTCAAAGTATTGTATGAGCCTCTTAACAGCACGAAAATACGTTCAACACTTGACGCGTATGATGCCGAAGCCTTTAGTAACCGTAAACAAAAAGCGACGCGCCGTAAAAAATTCGATGAGAAAAATTCACGATTTGCTGCAACTGCACTTGTCGCTGAAGATAATGTCATCAATCAAAAACTGATTCGCCGTACACTCGAAGACTTAGGATTAGAAATCACCATTGCTAACAATGGTCTGGAAGCATTTGAAAAACGTAAAAACGGTAACTTCGATGTTATCTTTATGGACATTCAAATGCCGGTACTTGACGGTATCGAAGCGACGCAAGAGATTTTGGATTTTGAAGAAGATTATTCACAACACCATATCCCTATTATTGCCTTGACTGCGAATGCACTGAAAGGTGACCGTGAACGCTTCATGGCTGCAGGCATGGATGAATATACTACCAAACCGTTAGTACGATCAGAAATTATCTCATTACTCAATAATTTCTTGTCTCATAAAATTATCGACATTAAAGCGGTTCCAAAATCGATTCATGATATTGCAGCCACAGATGAAACAGATCTTTCCATGAATGAGATTGAAGAAGTTGTAGATTTAAATACAGAAACTCTCCTTCCAGAAGCAGTTGCAGAAGAAACTGTGATCCCTGCAGATGAACCATTCGATTTGATGAATGAAGAAACGTTTGAACCTATAAATGAAAGCGAAGTATCTTCTGATATAGAAGAGTCACTTGATGAGCCTTTATTTGAAGATAACGCTGAAATTGATGACAAAGAAGAAGACCTGTTTGTTCCAGCAGTAGAAGATGTAGAAGAAGCTATAGAAGCCCATCATGTTCCTCTCGAGGAACACCGATCTGCTTTTGATGCCGATATTCTGATTGCCAAACAAAATGCGCTAGAGATGAAACTCTTTAGCCGTATACTTAACGATTTAGGTTATACCTATAAAAGTGTAACCACTCCTCAAGAATTAGAGGACGAGCTTAATAAACGTCGTTACAAAGTAGCTTTATTTGATAAAACATTACAAGGCCTCAATCTCAAGGATCTGTATGATATAATCCGAACCAAGAATAGTGATACCTCTCTTGTCATGCTTGTCGATCCAAATCTTCCTCGAAATGAAGAGGATGCAATGTATGTCCATGAGATCATTAAAAATATCGTAAACAAAGATTTATTACGTCTTGTTTTCGAAAAATTTATCTAAAGATTGGGGTAACTCCAAATGGGTGAGAAAAAACTGAAAGTACTTGCAGTTGATGATGATATGATCAATCTCAAGTTGCTCAAAACCATGTTGATGAAAACCCCAAACGTTTCTCAAGTGGTCGAAGCCAAAAATGGGGCTGATGCTATCGGCGTTTTGAAAACCCAAGACGATATCGATATTATCTTGCTCGACATCATCATGCCGGTTATGGGCGGCATCGAGATGCTAAAAGTGATCCGTGCCGACGAAACACTCCGCCAACTCCCAGTAATCGTTCTAACAACTGATGAGACGAAAAAAGGTGAAGCATTGGAGTGCGGAGCAAACGGTTTTTTAATGAAACCAGTCCGTGAAAAAGATGTTCTCGCTAAGATTTCTCAACTCGCTCTTTAAATTCTTATTCTAATCATACTTCTCTTATTACTCCCGCGTAAAAGCGGGTGAGTAACTTTTTACAGTTTCTGCAATGATCGGCGATGATAACGGATCGGCTCACTCAAATTTAATGCAGGATTATCACTCACAATAACATCCATCATTACCGTACCATTAGATTGTGCGGTTGTTACGACGCCACCTGTTCCATTCATCGGTGTACAGTTCGCAATAGCTACCCCTCCGGCAAAAAGGATATACTGCATTGTAATTTGAATATCAAACATTGGATTATTCGCACTTGGATAGACCATGTTAATCGTATTTATACACCCATTATTAGCTACGGGATCATGCCCGGAGATAGCAAGTAGAGCATATTCTGTTGAACTACGTGCCAAAAGCTGTGCTTGCTCATGCAAATAGTCATTTTCAGTTTTCTTCGTAGAAGTGCTCGACATCGAAATAGAAGCCGCCATCATTCCACCAATCAGAACCATTAAAAAAATCGCCATGATCATTGCAAATCCGGGACGATTTCGGTTTAAAATATTGTTTTTTCTTTGCATACTGAAAGTGCTCCATTTCCTCCGCTGAGATCTCTATCACTTACACACACTTGTACCTTTAAAGCATCACCAATACTGGCAAAACTAATCGAGCTCACATCCTCCATCAAAATTCTTGATGTTCCTTGATTGAAAACTTGCCCAGCCCATGGCCGATAATCATACCATAATCGAAGTTTCTGCCGACCATCGGCTCCATCGACAAATAATTCTAACGCATACGCTGTCCACGCCAAACGATAAAATTCATACACGTCGACACCGGCAAAATTCCCCACACTGGGTGCAAACTGATCGACTCCCAACCCCATTGCCACCCTATGCATATTGGCATTTTGGTTGGCTAATGCAGCATTCCAACCAAAGCCAGTAGTCACATTAACACTCTCATCCCCGATAAAAAATAGCGCTGGAGCTACCGTGTTACTAGGTGAAAGAGAGGTGATAACAGCCGCACTACGGTTCCAAGAGGTACCGGGGGATACCAAATTCGTTGGAGTCCCTGCTGCATTGTCCACATCGATAAAACCGCTCCAAGTGGGGTTTGTATTTCCGCCATCTCCTCGCATCCCGTCGATGTCGTATCCAATCCATTCAAAAACAACCATTCCGGCTGCATCTACCGTATTGGCAAGCGGTGTTGGATTTCCTCCGTTTTGTCTCACAACCATAGACTCTTTAACCCTGTATTGCAAGCGATTGGCGATTTGGGTTACTGCACCTTCACTTTGCGCTAATAACCGATTATTCATCGTTCCAACAATAAAATCTTCGTATGTTCGCAATAATAACTCTGTTCCAAATTTGGCCAATATACCCATCATCACAATAACAATCAAAAGTTCGATCATCGTAAATGCACGTTTTATCTGTTTCATCAGTAGCTTCTTTTATACGGTCTGGTCTCACCGATATTGGCGGCATACGCAAATAAGCTGGTTAATAAATCGGGATTTCCGTCATTATCATCGTCTCTACCGAAAATATCGACTTGAACCATACGTAGATTAGTAGGATTAGCCGTCACTGCATTAGAGAGGACAAAAGTATTTACCGCAAAGGGATTTGGTGTATTGTAGTCTATATTGGCAGCAGTTCCACCATGATCATTGACATACCCTACAGTTGTATTAATCGTATAGTTATCTTTATAACCTGCCGCTACGTCAACAACACTTCCGGCTGTAGCAACTGCGTTCGCCGTCGTTGATACATCGCCATTAAAATCATCAATACCTACAACCAAGGGATTCGCATCATCACTCCCTATATTTGTGGTATTAACCACTACCCCTAAATTATCTCTTCGTGTCTGACGACTGATAAAGCCAACCCTATCAACAGCTAAAGAAGCCGCAGTATCTGCATTTGCCGCGATATTTACAACTCCTGCAAGCGTATCGGCACCCTCAGCCGCTAATTCAGGATTAACCGCATTTTCATCCCACGGAAAACTGAGTGTTTGTAAAAGCTTGGCAGAAGCACCATAGACAGCCTCTTGCGTAATGCTCCCTTGGGTACTGGCCGCATTGATTTGAATAATCATAGGAACCGATAGAACTGTAATCGAGATGATGATTAATGCCAATATCACCTCAATCAGAGTAAAAGCATAGCGTTTTACCACATGATCCTCCTACTCGTATTAATTGCAGCATTATTATCGGTTGCTCCCCCAGAAGTACTCTCTCCTACCCAACCGCTTTGTTTATTAAATTCGATCATAAATTCGTTACTCAAAAGATTCGTATCTCCTGGAGGGTTATAAATTAACCATGGTGAAGGATTATTTTGGATTCGAATCGAATAAGGATATCCGTTCGCTCCGCCATAATTAACTCCAAAGCGTTCAAATCCTGTTTGGGTAGCTGTGACATTAATCCCATTTACACCATTGATTTCTCCTTCAGAGAGGGTAACATTTGCGGTTGTTTCAGTTGAACCGGCCGCTATCATATCCAAATCAGCACGGCCGTATGGGGTAAAAAACTGATCACTATGATTTGCCCCATTTGTCGGATCAGTATCACTGTGATCGAGATTTAGATACCACCCAATGTCCTCACCTCGTGGGGCAATAACTCCACTTGGGAGAACGAGCGGTGTCGCAACGTTTGCAGGGTTACAATTGGTTGTACCATCATTACCACAAAATACTTCAAAACCAATACGGGTATTTCCGATTGCATTTGCCTGTCCTTGCGGAGAACGAATCCTAGTATATTGCCCTTGCGCTCTGCCGTAATAATGGGTAACATTAAAGCCGGTTGTACTTACACCCGTAGCATTATTATCCATCAAGCCATTTGCACTATGTTCACACTCAGTCAAATTAGCACAACGGGTTCCATAATCTCCAAAAGTAACCGTAATCGGATTAACCAATACCGTGCTGCTACGATTATAATTCAAAAATACTTCTGTCGCAATTGCACCCATCCCTGCTTTGGTAAAATTACTATCATCTACCGTTCGCAATAATTCAGGACTCGGTACTGCAGGTGGAATTAATGGCGGCGTCGGTACGACGTTTACCGGAGTATTTTGAAGTACCGCTGCAGTTGCTGTATCTTTATCGCTAAAGCTCGCTTGATAGACAACCGGAGTTGGATTGATCGCAGGGGTATAGAAAAGGGTGAGATTAATATCATTTGCATAACAATTATTGACAAAATTACTTAGTTGCACGTTGTCAGCCCCTTGAGCAATAATTTGATAATCACCGCGCAATGCCATATCCCGATCAGCAAGAACCCCTAGATCATTCATGTATAAAAATTTAGAATCACCAGGATTCAACGCAATACTAGGAGGAACACTCACTGCGCTTCCAACTCCTAATCTGAAACCACCATTCATAGCAAATTGATATGGACGAAATGTCAGATTTTGGTCTTTATATTGTAAATTAGCTACGGTATGATCTGAATTTATGTGGCACCCAGCCTGTTCAGTATTATACGATGTAGTATTTTGCCCCGCCAAACAATCTTGACCAACCGCAAAACCATTACCAGTTGTTCGATAAACGTTTGAGCCTGTTACAACTTGATCCACAGCTGTCCAGGTAGTATCGATCATGTTTAGACGATATTCACCTACTTGAGATTGTTTTTCATGCTGATTTGCTTTTGAACCGTTTTGCACAAAAAAAGAAAGAGAGCGATTTGCCGTATCATTGCATCCTGTTTTTGGCGTACTAGGATCCCAAATCAACGTAGCATTATAATCATCACGCGCTCCATTAAAATAACGGGTATAGCGCGGTACTCCGGCAAATCCGCTTGCATTCGCATCATGTCCTGTCGCATTAATATCATACTGATACAAATAGCCGCTGGCTAAATTCATTTTTCCACTAGGAGTACGATTCGGTGAATACCCGTATTGCGTTGAATCGCTCAAAGCTCGCGATGTTGCCAAAGTCGTTTGATTAATATCACTGATACGGATATCAATCGCTTCTGGACGAACCGAAAAGTTATCCCGTGAACAAAGCGGTTTTGCGTAATTGTTCTTCATGCATACAAAACACTCTTTGGTTGTGTTTGACTCTCCATTTGTTCCACATCCATTCGGCCAAGCAACAGCACAGATTGGATGACTTGCTTTTTCAAATAATCCCGTTCCGCTTGTCGCTATTCCTGAAATAGTACGATTACTATCTGCTAATCCCGTAGGGCTCCAATTTCGCAATATTTTGTTTTGATCGGTAAAGTACCATACTCGAAATGCACCGTTTTTAAGTGCAAAATTGTGATAGTCACTATTTTGAGGCGTAACCAACGTTTGCCAGTTTGAACTCGTAAAAGTAAGTGGAACAAAAATAGGTGCAGATACATTTGCATCAGGATTCGCACACGATGCATTTACATCACCAAACGAATCTATATCGATCATCTCAACCAATACTGTAGTATTTACATCCGAAGCCGGTGCAGCATTATCACCAGTTGTCGGAGTAGAGTCGAAAACAACATTTGTCTTAAACGGCTTACGTGAAATTTGAGTATTTATATTGTTTTTAATATTATTATTTGCTTGACCGCTCTGAACGATATTGAAGGCACCCCAAGCAGGTTGATAAATATTTGAAGGTGGACAAATAGGAACATTTCCACCCCCTAATGTATACCCATGATAAGGGATGTTATGACCATTAACTGTAATATAGTAATCAATTTTCATATCCAATGTCTCATCGACCGTGTCAAAAATACCACTAATCTGTTGAGGAGAAAGAGAAAATTTAGTATAAACATACTCTTCGCTTCCTAAACTTCCGTTTCCTTTTCGAATCCGATGTCCGTCAGTGCAACCTATGTCATTGATACCATTTCCAGAAGCTTCATCATATGCACATAAAGGGTTTGAACTATTGGGAGTTCCACGTCCTATCAAAGCAGATCCGTTGATATTCGATACCGTAATCTCTCCTCCAGCGTAATTAAATCGTGAGGTATTAAGATCAGGCCCGTTATAAATAGAGATGCCCGAAGCAGAGAAGTCAGCCTCTTTGTTACGTAAGTAAATCATCACATCCATATCTGAACTGCTTATTTGTCCATTAATGTGGGCCATTGGATAAGTATTCCTATCCAGTGATAGATAACGTCCATCTTGTTTGATAGAGTAATCATAACAAAGTTGCGGTGCATAAATTTCCGTCGAAAAAGCCAGCATAGAAGGCCAATATGCATCCTGATCTGACGTAAATGTGAACTGCATATCAGTTTGTTTCGGTTTGAGATAGTCACCGATATTATAAGTTTGAATGTCTATACCATTATTATTGGTCAAGAGTGGTGTTCTTCCATCCCCACCACTAATACTAGAATTAAAAGAGTTATTATTTACCGGTTCTAATGTGACTGCTGCGTTTGTATTATAATTTTTTGTATTAAAATGGTCATTCTCGATATACTTATCCCCTTCTGCTGCAAATACAGAAACCTTAGCCGTAATATTTGTTCGATTCGGGGTATAAAATCCTGTAATATCTACGGGGACGGCTGAAGCTGTCTGGTTAACTGCCTTCCATCCATCAAAAATACTGTAACTTCTATATTTTTCATTCTCATCACTATCTTCATAGACCACAACCAATGTCCATGCGCCATATGTCCCCAAACTTCCAATTTTACCCTCATACACCGGCACATTGGCAACTGTATAGTTACCCTCATTCCATTTACCATCGCCAAAATAGTCACTTACGTCCGCAAACGCGGCATAGTTTCCCGTTGCATTACCACCAGGGTCTGTCGAATATCCAGTAGAATTATTATAATTGAGAGTATCCGGTATAATATCAACATATGAAGAGCCATCTTTGCGAAGTTTGATACTCATATTTGTATTGACGTTTCCTTGTACGATTCCTTGCCAATAGAGGCCTGCCCATACCACTTTAGCTGTATTGGGGATTATTAATTCTGATGACGTCGAATTGGTAAATGTCCCTCCGTTTGCATCTGCATTAGCCGTATCTACATGATAGCCACATAAAAAATAGCTATTATTTGCTGATCCCGCATTAGATATAAATGGACCGTTGACATAGGTTGAACAATTATTGGTCGTATCACTGCCTGTAGGCGGGACTAAAACGGTATTTCCTATCGTTTTCATATCCCCTTTAACATAAAGCTGTTTTCTGAGAGTAAAATCACGATATCCTGATGTAGCTACGGGAGCAGCTATAACTGAAATGGTAAACGAATCCGCATTAGATACTCCGTCATTATCTGTTGCAGTCACAGTAAAATTTGTGGAAGCAGTTACAGTTGTTGGAGTACCGCTTATAACTCCTGTCGTACTGTTAAAATTCAAACCTGCAGGAGGCGTCCCAGTCAATGTATAATAAGGGGCAATAAGAGGATCACCATTAGTTAGAGTTACATAATTGGCAATATTAAGCGTAAATGGGGTTCCTACAGTTGCGGTTTGGTTTGGGATATCACCCATCACAGGGGAAACTTCTGGAACCGAATATGTAATTTCTAATCTAGGAGCATTAGTTGTACTTTCGTCACGAGAATCAGCTCTTCGAACACATGCTGATGTACTACACCCGGATCCAGGACGAATAAAAAGAACTAAATCATCTCCTGCATACCCAGATTGGTTCACAATCTCTTGAACAACAGAAGTTATATCACCTGTTTCATAATAGTTGTCATTCGTCCAGCTTGAGACATTCCATGTTACACTGGCAGCCGTCTGTGTACGAGAAGAGAGATTATAATTTGTATCTGAGAAGCCGCTCGCATCATTTGCCAATTGCCCATTAATAATAAGACTTGTAGTACCTGAATTTGTATTATCTGCACTAAATCGGATCTTAGCACTGGTGATAGTTGCACCAACAGGGATATTAACCGCATTAAATCTCAAACCTATTATCTGTAACCCTCGATCTGGATCTGATCCACTATCATCATATGCCATTTCGAGATCATTACTGCCTAGTGACATATCTCCATTGGATATTCTCTCTTCAGCATCATCATCACTATCTCCAAGATAATAATACGCCGCATTTAAAAATGATATTCCACTGAGAGTCATTACCACTAGAATAACCGCTATCAATTGTTTAATAAATGTAAAAAAAGCTGGATTCTCGCCTTCGCGGGAATGACGGTAAGTTTTCATCTCATCCTCCTTGGGATTTTTAAGGCACACCCTATCAGGGCTCAGTAGCAATCACACTGTAACCCGATTTACCTAATCTATTACTATCGACCATTGTTCCTCTTTTCTAAAACCTAAATACGAGAGGACGCCATGTTTTGATTGTATTCCGATGTAGATTAAACGGTGATTAAAATGTGTTAATAATTATTGATACAGTATCGATTTGATTTATGCAAAAAAATCTTGACGTTTGTTTTTTGTGTGTTATAATCGAATTTCCCTCAAAATTATTTCAAGGTGGTACCTATTATGAATATCTCTCTCGTCGGACGCCACATCGAGCTCAGCGATGCGATCAAAGATCATCTGATGCACTCTATCGATACACTATCCAAATATCATCTCGATCTCATCAGCGTCAATGCGGTCGCCAGTGCTAATGAACGTAAAAAAGGGGTGACGATCGAATTTACGATCAATGTTGCCGGAAAAAATACAATTGTTATAACCCAACGCGACGATGATCTCTATGCCGCCATCGATATCGCAATCGATCGTGCTCAAAAAGCACTTCGCCGTCTCCATGACCGATTGTCTGATCACAAAAACGAAGGGTTGAACGAGGCGAAACTCGCTGCGGCAAGCACCGTCAATCTCCATGAAGCCGAAGAGGCAATGGAGGATGAGATCGTCCCAGCTGAACCTGTTCTCTTTAAACCACAAGAGGTTGCAGAAGTGTTGGAGAGACTCAAAGAGAGCGGAAAAGTATTTGAAGTATTTTATGACAACGACGGAAAAATGCGGGTTCTGTATAAACGCACTGACGGGCGGTTCGGGCTGTATTAATAGATCATTCTTTTCTTTATTCATAAGAAAAGAATCAAAACAAGGGAACCGTTTTTGCAAAGCAAAATGTTTCTGTGAAAAGAAAATCGTCTCTGCAACAAATCGCTATCGGTACGCCTTCGCACTTCTGCGGGCGACCTCGCTCTTGGTGTGTTGCGAAGACCTATTAATTTTTATCTAACCAACTTTTCACTTCTCGAACAATAGCTTCATCTTCTGCAATATCCGCAAAACGAAATTTTTTACCGCTTTGGATACTTCCTTCTAACAGATCGCCGCTGGAACGAAATTTCAGATCCAATGCCGCAATCTCAAATCCGCTCATGCAACGGCTAAACGATTCCAAACGCTCATTTTTTCCGCTTTTGTTGGTGTAGAGATAACAGTATCCCTGCAATCCCGTCCGACTGACACGCCCGCGCAATTGGTGAAGTGTCGAGAGCCCCAACCGCTCTGCTCCGACGATCACAACGGTGGAGAGTCGCGGAAGCGAAATCCCTACTTCAACAACGGTCGTGGCAAGGAGGATATTGCCGCTCTCGCGAAATGCTATCAGTACCGCCTCTTTTTCTTTGTCTTTGCCGTGGGTAACGTAGACGTTTTCAAAGTTCTTTTCCCAATATCCCCGTGCTTCATCGATACTTTGGTAATTGATATTTTCGCTCTGCTCCACCAACGGATAGACGATCAACACTTGGTGATTTTGGGAAACCTCGGAACGTATATGGTCCAAGAGAGCGGGAAAATCACTTTTACCGATGATACGGGTTGTGATATTTTTCGTAAACGGCGTTTGGACGATCAAACTCACATCGATGTGTGCTGAGTCGATCATCGCCTGTGTGCGGGGGATCGGGGTGGCGGAGAATTGGAGGTAATGGGGTGATGTGTCATTATCGGTGAGGCGGGTAAGGGCATGACGCTGTGCGGTACCGAATCGGTGCTGTTCATCCACCATCACCAACCCTGCTTCGGGAAGTGGACGATGAAGGAGTGCGTGGGTTCCGATGATAAAGTCGTACTCTTCTAATGGCCCTTTTTTCGTCGCATTCGTGACGAGGGCAATCCGTAGATGGGGGAGGAATTTTTGGGCTTCCTCATACAGCTGTGCGGCAAGGATCGTCGTCGGAGCCATTAAAATGGATCGTTGCGGCTGCATCAAAACGACCGAAGCCAAAATCACCATCGTTTTACCTGACCCGACATCCCCGACGATCATGCGCCGTGCGGCATATTCGCATTTGAGATCATGCTCGATTTCACTAATCGCATTTTTTTGATCGTCGGTGAGTTCAAACGGGAGTGTTTTCATCCATTTTTTGACCTCTCCGGAAGCGCGATAGGTGGTGGTGTGGTAGCGCCGTTTAAGACGGAGGCGGCACATATATTCAAAGAGCTCACCAAATTTAAGGGGATGAAGTTGTGCCTCACTCAGTGGTTTTGGAAGTTCGGGGAAATGAAGAGCATAAAGTTCTTGTGCTATCTTTTGAGGTAGCCCATCGGCTGTCAAATTCTTAATGGTGATGTATTTTTCAACCAAACGTCGCATCACATCGGCACGAAGAGGGGTTTTATAGATGGGGACAATTGTCCCCACAGCAGAGATCTTCATCGGGTGAACTATCGTCCATTTACCGAGTTCAAACTGCGCTTTTCCGCTAAAAAAAGCTCTCTCTCCACGGGGAAATTGGTGTATCATGTAAGGTTTTGGGTGGAAAATGACCCCCTCGATTACCACATCGAGATTATGGGCAAAAAAGGTAATTTTGAGGGTTTTAGGGGTGCGGACAACGTGTTCGACTGTCGCATCGAGTACACATGAGGCATTGGGGATCAACTCTCGGCTGAGACGACGGTCTTCAAAGGAGGTGGGGATAATGAGAGAGAGTGCGGTGATACTCCCAACTCCTAAACGATGGAATTTATCCTCATCCTCACTTGGTAACGATAGCATAACTGAGGTTTTTAATTTCGCCGTGACGTTTGATAAAATCGTTGACTTCATCCAAAGTCAATGTACGGATAAGTTCCAGTTCTTGAAGCGAATGTCCCAAAGGTTTACCCTGATAATATTCGCTGAACGTTCGACCCAAACGTTGAGAGAGGGTTTCAACACGTAACGGTTCGGAACCGAGTAAAAATTTGCGCGCTTGATCGAGTTCACCCTGCGTTACACCCTCACGGACAAAGGTATCGATCACTTCGACGACCGTTTTTTTCGCTTCTGCTTGTGATTCGAGTTTGGTTTGGAGATAACCGCTGAAATAAGTGTTGGTTTTAGCAACAGATAGACGTGAATACGCCGAATACGCTAATCCCCGTTTCACCCGAATCTCTTCCATAAGACGGCTTCCAAATCCACTACTTCCTAGGATAAACATCGCAACACGCGCTTTATAAAACTCGCTATCGCCCTCGCTCATCGCAAATGGAGCACCGAAATAGAGATACGCTTGTTCCGTCTGAGGGCGCTTTAGGATCGATTCTTTCAGAGTTTTACGTGGCTCATAATGGCGCTCTTTGCCTGCGTGACCTTTTTCCAATGTACCTAGAAGCGATTGTGCTTTGAGCTTGGCATCCGCCATAGATATATCGCCTCCCATGACAATAAGGGCATTCGAGAGGACTAAATGCTCTTTTTTAAAGGCTTCAACATCCCCGAGTTTGATCGCCTTGATACTCTCTTTGGTACCGATGTTGGGAACTGCCATCGGCGTCCCCTCAAACAGCACCGCTTTGAGCTCATCCGAAGCTACCGTATCGAAATCTGCCTCTTTACGGGCGATGTCACTGAGCGCCATCGTTTTGACTTTATCCAATGATTTGGCGGTAAAGTTCGGTTCACGTAATTGTTCACTTAAAAGGGAAAGTCCGGTATCAAACTCCTCTTTAAGCGATCCCAGTTCGATCACAAACGTCTCATTTCCAGCATGGGCACTGAGCTGAATCGCTCTCGCATCCAGCGCATCGGCAAAACCGACGGAGCCCCGTTTAAGTGAGCCTTCATTCAGCATTTTTCCTGCTAGGCGCGCCAATCCATAATGTTTTCCCTCATCGATACTGCCGCTGTGGGTAAATACAACCTGCATCGACAGAAGCGGAAGACGTTTGTCCTCTTCAAATATAAAGGGAACTTTGACCCCGTGAACCTCAATAAAATCCAATGTGCTTGCCATAAGTGCTTGCCCTAATAATAAAATCGTAAGTAAAAAACGTGTCACTCGAACTTTTCCAGTATCTCATAGGCCGTATTTCTTATTGCGGGAGTTTCGCCGATATCGCGGATCAGTCGAACCATCTCCTCTTTTGCCATCCGAAATCCTGCACCCGCACTGCGTACAACATTCTCTTCCATCATGGTTGAACCTAAATCATTCGCACCATAGAGCAATGCCATCTGACCGATGTAGGGTCCCTGCGTTACCCATGAGCTTTGGATATTCGGGAAATTATCCAGGAAGAGACGTGCTACCGCCAAAAGACGTAGATAACGATTTGAGGATTGTTTCTCGATCTCAGGGTGCTCTTCCATCAACTGGGTATTTTGCCCCTGAAACGACCACATGATAAACGCCCGAAATCCGTGCGTCTCGTCTTGGAGATCACGAATCAGATTCCAATGCTCGATAATCTCTTCATCGGTTTCCACCGTACCGTACATCATCGTTGCCGTGGACATTATCCCCAGTTTGTGTGCTTGGCGATGAACGTCTACCCAATCAAGCGAATCCATTTTTTTCGGAGCGATAATGTCACGGACGCGATCACTCAAAATCTCAGCCCCCGCACCCGGAATCGATGATAGCCCTTTGGCTTTTAGACGTGAGAGGCACTCTTGGATCGAGATATGGGAGACTTTGGCGATAAAATCAAGTTCGATAGAGGAGAAGCCGTGGATAGTAATAGTCGGATATTTGGTGTGGATATGCTCCACCAAATCTTCGTACCACTCAATTTTGAGTTTGGGGTGAACTCCCCCTTGAAACAAAATCTGCGTTCCGCCAATTTCGAGTAGTTCATCGATTTTTTGATCGATCTCTTCAAAAGTAAGAACATAGGCATCGTCGTCTTTGCCATGGCGATAAAAGGCACAAAATTTGCAATCAACCCAACAAACATTCGTATAGTTGATATTGCGATCGACGACAAAGGTGGTAATCCCATCGGGATGGAGCTCTTTTTTACGAGCCGTCGCCATTTTTCCCAAATCTTTGAGATCAGCATGACGGATCAGTTCTAGAGCTTGTTCTTTAGAAAGGCGCATAGGTGATTATTTATCTTTCGAGATAGCGTCAAGGACACCGTTTATGAATTTTGGCGATTGCTCGCTTCCAAACGCTTTGGCCACTTCGATCGCTTCGTTGATGATAACGGCGGAATCAAGTTCTCCGAACATGATCTCATACGCTCCTAAACGGAGTGTCGCACGCTCGATCGATCCAAGACGGTCAAAATCCCAATCTTTTAGGTGCTTGACGATCGCTTCATCGATCTTTTCGAGCTGTTCGGTCACCCCTTTGAAGAGATCAAGGGCAAAATCACGCTGTTTGTTACGAATTTTTTTCTCTTCGAGAATCTCGTCGCTGAAATCGGCGATGCTTTGGTTCCCCAAATCATACGCGTACAAAAGACTTACTACCGCCATACGGGCCTGATGACGTGTTGCCATTATTTACCCATCTCCGCGTACAAATCCAACAACTCGATCACAACCGTCATCGCTTCGAACCCTTTGTTCCCTGCTTTCGTCCCCGCACGCTCGATCGCTTGCTCGATGGTGTCGGTCGTTAGCAAACCAAACGATACCGGTTTTTTGTGTTTTAAGCTCACTGTTGCAATCCCTTTGGTCGCTTCGGCGGATACGTAATCGAAATGAGGAGTTGAACCACGGATTACCGCACCCAATGCACAAACGGCGTCAAATTTACCGCTGCTGAGCAACTGCTCGATCACCATCGGCAATTCAAATGCGCCCGGTGCCAAAACATGGGTCAATTCATCTGCATTTCCGCCGTGGCGTGAATAGGCATCTTTTGCCCCTTCAACAAGGCGATCAACAATAAAATGGTTCCAACGCGTACTGACGATCGCTACTTTTTTATCCGTGCGAACACGAAGTTGTCCTTCGATAAGTTTCATTTTTTAGTTTCCTTATTTGTATTTTGTCATTCCCGCGAAGGCGGGGATGACGATCTATTTAATTGCACTCAACTGCAATAATTTTTCGCTGAGTTCTTCTAATTGTTCTAATTTTAGCATATTTGGTCCGTCACTCAAAGCGCAAATCGGATCAAAGTGGGTTTCAAAGAAAAATCCGTCCACTCCGACGGCGGCAGCGGCACGTGCGAGGTGAGGAACCATTGAACTGTCCCCTCCTGTTTTACCCGTACCCGTTCCCGGCATTTGCACCGAGTGGGTCGCGTCGAAAATCACCGGAGCGTATTCGCGCATAATGACGAGGGAACGCATATCGACGACAAGATTGCCATACCCGAAACTCGAGCCGCGTTCGCACAATAATACGCCGTGTTTTTGGGATGCCGTATAACTCACCTCATCGCATCCGCGTGTTTTGAGTACTTTTCCCACCGAAAAGCGCATATCGGCGGGGGTCATAAACTGCCCTTTTTTGATGTTGACAATTTTATCCGTTTTTGCGGCCGCAACAAGCAGATCGGTTTGACGACACAAAAAAGCAGGGATTTGAAGCATATCAACCACTTCTGCCGCAATGGGAACTTGGTAGCTCTCATGAACATCTGTGACAATCTTGTAACCGAAATCCTCTTTGACTTTTTGCAAGATCCGAAGCCCCTCTTCGATCCCCGGTCCGCGATAACTATCAAGTGACGTACGGTTGGCTTTATCGAAACTCGATTTAAAATAAAAATCAAAGCGCGGGTCATTTTGATAGCGTTCCAAACTTTTGGCGATTTGAAAAATCGACGCTTCGCTCTCGATGACACACGGTCCGGCTAAAAGGATCATAGATGCTCCTATAAGATAATGTTCATATTGTACTCATTTTCGTTTAAATGAGGTTGAGCAGATCGCCTTAGACGCAACAACAGCCGAACTAAACGCCCACTGAAAGTTATAGCCCCCAAGCTCCCCCGTCACATCGACCGTTTCGCCGATAAAATAGAGTCCTTTGATTTTAGTACTTTCCATCGTCTTTGGATTGATCTCCTCGCACGCCACCCCGCCGCGACACGCTTCGGCTTTGGTTAACCCGAATGTCCCCGAGGGTGCCATCGCGTAGCTCTGAATTTTCAAAAGGTTTTCCCACTCGTTCGGCGTTAGTCGGTTGCACGCTTTATCTTCCAATCCCACAGCCTCCAAAAAAGCTTTCATGAAGCGTTTTGGCAGAGGGATCGCCGTAGAGATGATTTTTTTCTCTTTTTTGAGACTAGTGAGATCAAAATCGGGGAGGAAATTGATAACAATCTCCCCTTTGAACCAATAGAGTGACGCGGAGAGGACCACCAAACCGCTAATCCCCTTATGGGCAAATAATAAATCCTCATCGAGTGTTTTTCCGGCGACATGGATACGCGCTCTGCAACTGATTCCACTGAGTTCTTTCATCCAAAATTCACGCGGCTGCAGTGTCAATCCCACCAATGCCGGAGAGAAAGGAACGGTTTTTATCCCGTAACTTTGGGCGATTTTCAGACCAATATCGCTCGCCCCGAGCTCTTTGTAACTCGCGCCTCCCGTCGCAACCACGATTTTATCCGCACTGAATTTTCCTCGCTCCGTCGTGACGACAAACGGATTTTGACCTTCGACACTGAGGATCTTATGCCCTAAAAGCAAATCAGATCTGCTCGCTTTCCCCATCAAAATAGAGATCACCTCATCGGAGCTTTTCGGACAAAAATAGTACCGCTCGCTGCGGATTACCGGACGCAACCCGCCCGCTTTAAAATACTCCAAAAGGGCTTTTTGCGGAAACACGGATAAAACAGGTTTAATGAGGTTTTCATCCCCGAGATAATGGCTCTCATCCACCTCAACATTAGTGAGATTGCATTTGCCTCCACCGGAAGCTTTGAGTTTCAATGCGGGGCGGTTATTCCCCTCAATAATTGCGATGGAGAGGGAGGTGTTTTGACGCAGCTCCGCCGCACACATCAGTCCCCCTGCCCCTCCTCCGAGGATAATGACGTCGTAGTGTTTCATTTAACGTTTAATGAGTCGAAGTGCCAAACCGAGGCTCAGCAGCGAGATCGCTACGATGTGAAGATCACTGAGACTGCGGTACCCCAACAGCAGATGGATAATCACCAGAACCACCCCGATATAGAGGAGTTTGTACCATGCTTTGATGTTCGGAGCAATCGAGAGTACCAATAATGCTCCAAATCCTACCGATAAAAAAAGATGGGAGAAAAATAATTTCCCTAAATGTGAGAGTGCAAACTGATGAGCGGCAATAAAAAATACCAAATGCAATAGCGCATAGGCAACCGCAAACCCTCCGAGAAGTTTTTTAAACTCACGCAAATCAAATCGCACATAGGTGTGAAGAGGATTGACCCAAAAAGCGAGGATCAAGATCCATAAAGCACTGATTCCGGCAACTTTTGAAAGATAGTAGAGTTTATTATTAACAGTGGGAAGTGTAAAAGAAAAGGCATTTTCCAACCAAACGATCGACGCATCAAACCACTCAATTCCCGAACCATAGAGGAAAAAAACAGCCATCCCGATCATCGGAACCAAAGATAAAAGGATTATTAGATATTTCATGATGAAAGTGTATC
>CAZKJU010000004.1:1513-13128 GCA_964553185.1 uncultured Sulfuricurvum sp. | reverse complement strand
CATGTCTAAAAAACTCCATATCGTATCTTTGGGATGCACCAAAAATCTCGTCGATACCGAAGTAATGTTAGGACGTTTGAAAGATTTTGAAATGACCGATGCGAGTGATGAAGCGGATGTTATCATCGTCAATACCTGCGGATTTATCGATGCGGCGAAACAAGAGTCGCTCAACACGATCTTTAACCTCGATGCCGCGCGTAAAAGCGATTCGGTTCTCGTGATGGCAGGTTGTCTCTCTGAGAGGTACAAAGAGGAGTTATCCAAAGAGCTCAAAGAGGTGGATATTTTCACCGGTGTCGGCGATTATGACAAAATCGACGAGCTTTTGGCGGCAAGGCAAAGCCGCTTCACCCCTGAAGTCTACCTCATAGACGGAGCCGAGCGGGTCGTTACGGGTTCGACCTATCATGCCTATATCAAACTCTCCGAGGGGTGCAATCAGGTGTGCAGTTTCTGCGCTATCCCCTCGTTTAAAGGGAAACTCCATTCGCGTGATTTGGAGAGTATCGCGCATGAAGTCGAGGGACTCGTGGCGAAAGGGTACTACGATTTCAGCTTCGTCTCCCAAGACTCCAGTTCTTACCTCCGCGATCAGAACGTACAAGATGGGCTGATCCATCTCATCAAACGGATCGAGCTGATTGACGGTGTCAAAAGTGCCCGTATCCTCTATCTCTACCCCTCCACCACGACGTTAAAACTGATTAAAACCATCGGTGAGTCCAAAGTGTTTCATAACTATTTTGATATGCCGATCCAGCACATCAACGACGATATGCTCCGTATAATGAAACGGGGATTCGGGAAAGCCAAAACACTTGAACTCCTCAATGCCATGAAAGCTCTCCCAAATGCCTTTATCCGTACCAGCTTCATCGTCGGGCATCCACAGGAGTCTGAAGTGATGTTCGAAGAGATGGCAGAGTTTGCTGCGTCATTTGGTTTTGATCGTCTCAACGTCTTTAGTTACTCGGACGAAGAGGGGACGAGTGCCCACACGATGGAAGATAAAATCCCAACCAAAGTAATTAATGCCCGCGCTAAAAAACTGGGGAAAATCGCTACCAAAGTGGAAGAAGCAAGCCTCGCTAAACTCGTAGGAACGGAAATTTCCCTCGTCATCGATGGCGAGTCTGATGAACATGAGTTTCTCCTCAGCGCCCGTGCACTTAACTGGGCACCTGAAGTGGACGGCGAAATCTACGTCAACGACCGTGAGATAGACGGTGAGCTCAGCTTTGGTAAAATCTACCGCGCACGTATCACGGAGCTTGCAGGGAAAAATCTCCTCGCAACCGTCACGGGAAATGTCTAATCTTCTCCATCTTGACCTTTTAAAAGAGGGAAAAGTTCTCCTCGCCTTCTCAGGCGGTGTCGATTCGACTGCCCTATTCCACTTACTTCTCGAAAATGAAATCTCTTTTGACATCGCTCACGTCAACTATCACACCCGTGAAAACAGTGATCTGGAAGAGCAAAGCGCTATTGATCTCGCCCAAAAACATAATCTCCAATGTCACACCCACTCCTGTCGTTTAGGGGGAGCCAATTTCGAACACCGAGCTCGAGAAGAGCGTTACCGCTTTTTCGGCTACCTTATGAAAAAGCACAGCTATTCTTACCTCCTCACTGCCCATCAGCTCAATGATCGTTTAGAATGGCTGATGATGCAGATGTGTCGCGGGTCAGGTCTGCCGGAGATGCTGGGAATCCGTTCTCACGATACACGCGAGGGAATTGAACTACTCCGCCCTCTATTAGAATGGGATCGTGAATCAATCGAAGCGTATCTGCACACTCATCACATTTCTCATCATATTGACGAAAGCAATGCGGATGAGCGATATACCCGAAACGCCTTTCGCCATCGCTACAGCGCCCCAATAATGCGCGAATATCGCGATGCTATTCGCCGAAGTTTCCGCTATCTTGAAGAGGATAATGATGCCCTGATTGAACCGATGGAGTTTACAATACTAGGTAAGTTCGCATACGCTTCCAATCCTAGAAATATCCGCTCTTTAGTGGTTGGAATTGACACTTTTTTTAAACATAGAGGCTATTTGCTCAGTCAACATGACAAAGAAGCCTTAAAGGATGGGGGTGAACATATTATCGCCCGTCATACCGTAGTGTCAATCGAGGGAAACTATACGTTTATCGCACCGTACGAGAGCAATGTCGTCATGGATAAAGGGTTTCGTGAAGAGTGTAGAAAACTGAAAGTGGGGACTAAACTTCGGGGGTACCTTTACGGTTCACCCGAAGCGATACGTGTTATCCGTCAATTAAAAGGCGGCTAAGGACTTCCTCGATTCGGCTAACACCTACGATTTCCAAAGCACCTTTGACCTCATCGGGAATATCACTTAAATCACGATCATAATTTTTCTGAGGGATCAAAGCGAGCTTCATTCCCGCACGGTGCGCCGCAATCAATTTCTCTTTGAGTCCGCCGATAGGGAGGACATTTCCGGTGAGTGACACCTCACCCGTCATGGCGATATCGGCGCGCACTTTTTTGTTTGTCAAGATCGAAGCGATAACGGTGGACATAGCAATCCCCGCACTCGGTCCGTCTTTCGGCGTTGCCCCATCAGGTACATGGATATGCAAATCAAAGCGTTTATACACTTCGCTCGCATCCACAGGAACATCACTTTCACGCTCAGCAGGACTGAGAGGAATAATGGAGTGATCTACCGTTATTTTCCCCTCATCGATCAAGGTTTTGACCACCGAGAGGGCAATACGGGCAGACTCTTTCATCACGTCCCCCAAACTCCCCGTAAGCTGTAATACCCCTTTACCGTTGATACGGATCGCTTCTATTTTGAGAACATCTCCTCCGACAGCGGTCCATGCCAGCCCATTGACAACACCGATACGGTCGATATGGTCCGTTCGATCGATCTCAAAAATCGTTTTTTCCAAGAACTCTTTGAGATTTTTCAAACTCACGCTCACCTTTTGGGTACTCGGCTCTTCGAGGATCTTTTTCGCCGCTTTACGGACGATGTCGGCAACACGACGACGAAGATTACGAACTCCCGCTTCACGGGTATGCTTTTCGATCACTTCTGCCAATGCCGTTTTAGAGATGGAGAGTTCACTCGGTTTAAGACCATGTTTTTTCAACTCTTGCGGGATCAGATATTGTTTCGCAATCTGAAACTTCTCCTGAGGCGTGTACGAACTCACCGAGATGAACTCCATACGATCTCTGAGCGGCCCAGGGATTTGCCCCACATCGTTCGCCGTAGCGATAAAAATCGCTTTGGAGAGATCGAGGTTAAAGTTGAGATAATAGTCTCTAAAATGGGTATTTTGCTCGGGATCAAGAATTTCCAACAACACTGCCGTCGGATCACCGCGATGCGATTTCGCTACCTTGTCGATCTCATCAAGAACGATCACCGGATTCATTTTTTTCGCCTCAATAACTCCCTGAACGATACGTCCGGGCATCGCACCGATATAGGTACGGCGATGTCCGCGCAGTTCGTTTACATCTTCCAACCCCCCAAGAGCAATACGTACTAACGGACGTTTCAGCGCTTCGGCAATTGAGTTGGCAAGCGAAGTTTTACCCACACCCGGAGGGCCCGCAAAACACAAAATCGCGCCGCGCCCCTCTTTATCAGCAATTCCACGAAGCTCTAAGAGCTCTTTGACCGAAAAGAATTCCAAAATACGCTCTTTCGGTTTTTTAAGAGAGAAATGATCTTTATTGAGCTGATTTTCGACGTCGTGGATATTGAGCGCTTTTTTCGCCTCTTCGCCATAGGGAATTTCAAGAACCCATTCGAGGTACGTTTGAATCATCCCTGCATCGGCGCTGTCAGGGTGCATCCGGGCAAAACGCTCCAGCTGTTTGTTGATCTCTTTGTACGCATCGGCGTGCATTTTCTCTTTTTTTGCTTCGAGCTTTTTACGAAACTCTTCGATCTCTTCATCACGATGAGTATCGGTTCCCAACTCTTTTTGGATCTGTTTGAGCTGCTCTTTGAGGAAATACTCTTTGTTTACCTTCTCGATACGGGTGTGCACTTTTGAGCGGATCTCTTTTTGGAGTTTATTGGCTTCCGTCTCTTCAATCAGCTCATCGATCAGCATCAAAAACCGTTTTTCAGGATCACGCTCGATAAAAAGTTTATAGGCGTTCTCTTTTTTTATCTTGATCGAGCTGCAGATGAGATCGACAATACGATTGTACTCATGGTTCTCTTCGATTGTTCGGAGCAAATCGGGCGGGAAGTAGTTGCTCACCTGTGATAGGGCGCGTACTTTTTCACGCAATACTTCCAAAATAGCATCCATCTTAAGCTCATTCACCGTGTGTGATGAGATTAAATCGACATGAGCACGCAACGGGTTATCATGTACCATCTCCATTACATGGCCGCGAGCCAACCCTTGAAACAATACCTTGATCCGTCCATCAGGGAGAACCACTTTACGCATGATGGATCCGATAACACCCGCATCGTAAATCGAATCCCCTTCTCGTTCCCCCTCATGATCGGGTTTAACAGGACATACGATTACGAGTGAATTGTTCTCAATCGCCTCTGCGGCGGCGGCGATATTTTTTTCATCGTTCAAAAACAGCGGAGAAATCATAAACGGATATAAAAAGAGCTCATCTTCGGCAATCACCGGTAAATTGGTCGGAAAAGAGCTGTAATTACTAAGTTGCATAGTCAAAAAACCTTATACATTAAAATTCTGTTAGATGATCGAGACTTTTCAAAACTTCGGAATCAAAAAGTCATACCAGCTTCCGTCATCATCTTGCTTTGGTGCTGATTGTGTTGTATTGTCATCCATCGAAATGACATTTCGTGTTTGAGGAATAAGGAAATCGTACCAGCTGCTGCTGCCATCACCCTCAAACATTTCACGATACCATGGAACATCGGCTGCAACGATCTCAGAGCTTTTAATCCATGTTACCGGTGCCTGTAAGCGATAATACTCAGATCCTTTTGGTTTGCCCAAACGCTCATACATTTGTGCAATGTTTTCATTCAACACTCCACGAGCGAGTTGCAATTGTGTTTCCATCGTTTTAATTTGAGGCAAATAGATAGAATAGGGATAGTTCATTTTGAACGATTCCACCCCTTTTAAGGTCTCATCAATCAACCCTTGATCTCGTCCCGGATTCGGCAACGCCAAAAATTTCGCTTTAATTTTTAAAAATTCGGCATTCTCGCGCCCCTCAGGGGTAGCGTAACGGCGAATGTATTCATTAAGAAAATGCTCTGCCAACAAATATTCATCATGTGCCATGTGCGCTTGCGCCATAATCATCGTCGCTTCCGATAAAAACGGAGAACTGATATGTTCACTTTGAAGAGAACTGAAATAGCTGTCCGCTTTTTCGAGATTACCGTTGGAAACGGCGGTAACCATTTTTTCGTACCAATATTCGGCAGGTTTGTTAAACTCTTCGAGCTCTTTTCCACCACATCCGCTCAAAAGAATGAGTGCAGTCACTGTGATTAACCATGTTTTGATCATTGAAAAACCTACGCTATTTTGAAATTATCGACTATTTTACCGTAAAGAGATTAAACACCCCTACAATGAGTTGAAACTTTTTAGTTTGATGTGTTAAAATCAGACCATTATGATATAAGAAGGTAGTTATGCAATTTGATTTAAAACTTCCCCTCCTCGGTTTTGAAGGGGTATCCAAAATGGAACTTCAAAAACTTGACGAAATTTTTTTGCGTTTAGAGAGTATCGGTGAGGGTCCCTCTTTTACTTTGATTAACCCTTTTGCATTACGTGAGTACTCTTTTGATATCCCCTCATCCCTCCAAGCGCTGTTGGGAATTACCCCGGAGAGCAACTTATTGATCTATAACATCATGATTTTACAAACACCGATTGAGAAATCATCGATCAACTTTATCGCCCCTTTGATTTTTAATACCGATAACCAAACTATGGCCCAAATTATCATTGATAACCGTGCCGATTTCGGCATCGCCGAGCCGATAGAAAAATACCTCAAGGGGGATAATAATGGTTAAATCGCTCACCTTTGTCGGAAATGGTAAAATGGCTCTTGCTCTTGCCAAAGGGCTATGCGAAACCCATGCGATCGAGGTGATCGGACGAAGTATGGCCGCATTAGAGAAATTTGAACAAACGCTGAATGTCCCGCTCAAAAAAACCCTCTACGCAGATGCCGACATCACCAATAAAACGGTCATTTTATGTGTTAAACCCTCTAATTTAAACGAAGTAGCCCCCTATCTAAAAGGGAATGCACACGCTTTGTATTCTGTGTTGGCGGGAACACCGCTTGCAGCACTAAAGTCTATTTCAGCACATGCATATTGTAGAGCGATGCCGAATCTTGCCGCCGAAGCGGGAGCCTCCATGACCTCTTTAGTGGGGGATCATGATATCTCATTGAATGCGATTGCACTCTTTGGCACCATCGGCTCAACCTTGTGGCTTAACAGTGAAAAAGAGCTCGATATCGCCACTGCACTCGCGGGGAGCGGTCCGGCGTATCTCGCGCTTATTGCCGAAGCACTCTGTGATGGAGCGGTGCGTGAAGGGTTAAAACGTGATGATGCCATGGTTTTAATGCGAGGGCTTTTTGAGGGATTTGGAAAACTGATCCAAACCACCCATCCCGCACTTCTTAAAGATGCCGTTATGAGCCCAGGTGGAACCACTGCAGCAGGATACGGAGCGCTAGAAAAAGGGAACGTTCGTGAGGGGTGTATGGAAGCGATTCATGCCGCCTATGATCGTGCATGTGGGATGAAATAACATTCTTTTAATGATGCGCCGAAGGAGCGTGTTCCTTTGGAGCTTCATGTTTTATCTCTTCATGCTTCTGAACACCTTCTTGCTCTTCATTTTTTGCTTTATCCAATGAAGCATTATGAACTCTCATTGTAAAACTAGAGCGGATTTTATCCCCGTCTCTCTCAAAATGGATCGGAAAATTGACCTCAATAATCCATTTGCTTTTATTGACCGATTCAATAAAGTTGTAAAAACTCTCGGGTGAAGTAATTTTAGAGGTTGCATTTACTTCGTAGACTGTAAAGCTTCCATTCGTTTCAAACGTCGTCACTTCCGTGAGATACAAATCGGTAAACTCTTTTTTGTAGAGTTTTTCAAATGTATCGGGATTGAATGTAGTCCTAAACGCTTTGATCGTATGCTCATTGCGTTCTTGGAGCTCTTTGAAGCGTTCCTCGGTATGAGCATGTTCTTGTTTGGTTAATTCAAATTGTTGAAACTCTTTTTTGCTGTCCAGACGTAATGAACGGTACTCTTTCCCTTTTGGGATCAGTAAAAAAGTAGAGAATAAAATCACCGCAATCAAAAGAAAAACCGACAAAATGATAATGTAGAGCGTTTGACGGTTCATTCGATCTCCTCACCCTGGGTCACAGTTTCATCATCCAAATAGTTCGAAGATACGAATCGATACCATCCGTTTTCGATCGGATAATAGCTGGTATAGGTGCGATGGAAAATAGAGCGCAGAGGTGCATGCAACATATACTCATAGGTATCTTTATTCGGAGTTGTACCGTATAAAATCAGCGATGAACTCTCCAACTCGGCCCGATCCAAAATAATATCATCCGGTACCAGATCAAACAGATTTCGGATACTCTCTTTCATTACTATATTATCAGTTGTGATCTGTTCTGCAATTTTCACCTCTTTTTCGATCATTTTGATCTCAGAGCCCATTTGGGAGATGGTATTTTTCAACGATTTTTCTTCGCGTGCGACCTCTTGGCGTTCAGTGATAAAAGCATACGTTTTGAAGTGCAAAAAGAGATACGTCCCCACCAGCATGATAATGGTTACGATGAAAAAGAAAAGAACAAGACGTAATTCTCCGCTAATCAGCCGTTTAGGGCGAGGGGTGATAAAACTGTGCTTCACAGCTCCTCCTCTTCGCTCATGGCCAGAGATATCACTTCATCTCCCATATCGATACGACGGATCAATACGTTTAGAAAAAGCTCTTCTTCGAGATATCGCTTCAGTTCCCCTCCGCTTCCATACGCATCGGCAATATAAACCGTCTCTACAAAGCGGTTATTGCAATATTCCGAACCATAAAAATAGGAAAGGGTTTTTTGGATAAATTCAAATCGTGTATAATCGTCATTAAACCCGCTCATCTCTTGCTTAATCTCACTGCTGTAGGGCAAAGAGATACGCTTCTCTTCGAGAGTAAGCTGGTCGTCACTAAATTCAGCAATATCTTCTAGCGAATCGAGATCTTCGATGTCACTCAAATTATCAAGCTCATCGATAATATCCAAGTCATCCAAACTCTCGATATCCTCCAAGCTGATCCCTTTCTCGCTCACCGTATCCTCTTCAACTCCAACACTAAATCCAATCCCGCTTCCATCTTCTATGTTTGCAACACCTTCATGAGCATGCATTGGGTAGTGATGAGCATACTCCAGCTTCCCATCATCAAAAAAAGCAACACTAAAAGAATCTTTTTGCGCCAGCGCATAAAGAGCAAATCCGGTACCGATTTTATCGGCGAAAAAACGTTCGATGATTGAAAACGGCGAAAAAATAAAATCAAGTCCGATAGGGGAATAGTGTTGTTTAAGTGTATCGATTTCCAATATCGAGCTATACAGAAGCCATTTTCCATTACGGCAAAGGGTTTTTGCTCCACTTAGCTCATCGGCGATATCGTGCAGGGAACATCCAGCCATAGCCCCCTGATGCAAACCGGGATTCAAGATAGCAATATAATAGAGGGGTGATAGATCAATCTGCTTTCGAAGATACACCAGCATATCTTCATGCGCACTCGACCCCCCGTAATGTCTGCTCTCTTTTGAGAGGAGTTTTTTTTGTTTGAGGGTAACGATACGGGCATCGTACTCACCGCCATCTGGGATAATAGCGATAAATATCTTCTGATACAGCCACGCTATCACAAAGTGTCCTCATGGCTCTGGCATAATGGATGCGATTGTCGGTAGTGATCCATTTTCAAAGCATTTCCCAATTTGGTATAAATCTGCGTCGTCGCCATACTCGAATGGCCTAATAATTCGCTAACATCGGCAATCCGCGCCCCATTGTTTAACAGTTCGGTCGCATATGAATGACGCAATTGATGAGGGGTCACTTTGAGTCCAACCTTTGCGAATGCCTTGGTAATCATATATCTTAGACTATTTTCGCTTAATTTTTCACCCATAGCCTCAAAAACATACTCTTTAGGAGAGTTACGAACCAAATATTCTTGCAGCGATAATTGAATAGACTCGATCATAGGGATATCGCGCTCTTTTGAGTTTTTCCCTAAAATTCGAGACCATCCATCGGCTACGTCCGTGATTCGCAAATGAGAAAGCTCTGAAATCCGAAGCCCCATCGTATACAAAAGAGCAATCGCGAGTTTTGCCATCGGATCTGCATGTTCAATCGCCCCCATAACATGTTTATGCGAGATTGGTTTTGGGAGAGATTTTGGGATTTTAATACTTTCATCGCCTCGAAGATCAACCGTTTTCCCCTCTGAACGGAGGTATTTCACAAAACTGCGAATCGCACTCAGCTTCAAAGCAATCGATTTGGCATTGAGGGAGGCGATTTTCAGGCGAAACGGCATAAGATTAATCGCAATCGCGCTGTTTCTCTCTTCGATTTCTGCAAAGTGGAGCATTACGCTAATAGCATCATCATAGCTTTGGATTGTTAGGGGTGAATAGCCGCGAATAGAATCGAGATATTTTAAAAATTCCTCTTTTGCACGATGGAGTTCGCTCATCGTTTCAGCACCTTAAAATGCATGTTCCATAAGTTTCGTTTTGATGAGAGATTTTGCCGCATCCATCTCTAAACCTGAAACATCAATCGGCTCAGAGGCATAAAAATCGAGTGTTCCAAACGGTTTGGGAACGGTGAATTTATCCCAGCTTGGCAGTTGCCAGTAGGATGAGGGGAGACAGCTGTAGACAATCACTTTCGTATTACGTTTTTGCGCCATAATCACTACACCATCACTCATCTCATGTCGGGGCCCTTTGGGACCATCAGGGGTTATCCCGATATCATACCCCTCTGAGAGTGATTTAAGCCCTTGAATAAGAACTTTTGCTCCGCCGCGTGTGGTAGAGCCATGTATTGTTCCGAGTTTAAAATAACGCATAATACGTGCAATAATCTGACCGTCGAAATGATCGGAAATCAAAACATTGGCTTTTGGAATGCGACGAAATTGGTAGTAGAGATACGGCTGCAAGAGAAGATCCCCGTGCCAAAAGGCGAAAATAACCGGCTCAGAGGGGATTGTTTGCGGAAGATGGAATCGTTTACGATTCGTTAGATAGATCAAACGGATCAGAAGTGCTCCGATAGGGGGGATAAACCATAACGCCAGCTTACGCAGGAGTTTTTTACGCAATGATCTCTCCATATTGGACATTACGGGAAACTTCTGTAATTTTTACTTTCGCGATTTTACCCAGCCACTCCTCAGATCCTTTGACTTTAACCGAGAGGTTATTATCACTGCGACCTGCAATATGTCCGTTATCTCGCAGCTCTTCAAAATAGACCTCGACGATTTTACCCAAATTGACAGACTTCATCGAGTCGAGTATCTCATCATGACGCGCTTGAAGTCTAGAGAGCCGATCGGAACCCACTTCGGAATCGACCTCTTCCATTTTTTCCGCTTCGGTCAACGGACGGGGAGAATATTTAAAGCTAAAGAGCTGCTCAAATCGAACCTGATTCAAAACATCCATCGTATCCTCAAAATCCTCATCACTCTCGCCCGGAAACGCAACGATAATATCGGTGCTGATACTCACATCAGGGACCATTTCACGCAATTTGCGCGCACGGTTCAAAAACCACTCTTTCGAATATCCGCGCTTCATCGCTTTGAGAATCTCAGTTGAACCGCTTTGGAGAGGCATGTGCATCGATTTGCAGATTTTCGGATTGCGGGCAAACTCTTCGATAAATTCATCATCCATGTGAAGCGGATGAGGAGAGGTGAAGCGAATCCGTTCCAACCCCTCTACCGCACTTACACGGCGCAGTAATTCGGTAAAATTCATTTTCTCGTTTTCACCCGAAAAACGGCGGCCGTAGTTGTTGACGTTTTGTCCGAGGAGAAAAACCTCTTTCGCCCCGTTTTCGACCGCTTTGCGTGCTTCGGCGACAATCAAATCGGCAGGGATAGAAATCTCATCCCCGCGTGTTTTCGGAACGATACAAAACGTACACTGCTTATCGCACCCGATAGAGATATTGATATAAGCCTTATAGGGGCTGCTGCGGAAATCTTTGAACGCGAACTGCGACTCATCATAATCAATCTCAATCTCTACCGCTTTGTCGCGGTGCAATACATCTGCGATTTTGGAGACATTACGAGCACCCAGAACGAAATTTACATAAGGTGCCCGTTTGATGATCTCTTTGCCCAAATGCGACGCGGTACATCCGCACACGCCGATTTTAGCGTCCGCTTTTTTGAGCTTGTTAAAGACACCGAGTTCGGAAAAGAGTTTGTGTACCGGTTTTTCGCGGACAGAGCAGGTATTGATGAGAATGAGATCAGC
>CAZKJU010000004.1:0-1503 GCA_964553185.1 uncultured Sulfuricurvum sp. | reverse complement strand
ATAAAAAGTTTTTTAGACATTCAGACTATAAAATATGTACTTCGTACATATACTCATTTGCGGAGAGGCCGAATTTCACTTCGCGCATGTAAAAACTTTTTCCTTCACCTTCAAAATGGTCTTGAAGCGCCAAAAGGTCTTTGTGTGAATTTTCACGGTCAAAATAGAGGATAGAAGAGTTGCTTTTTTCTACCATCTCGGTAATTTTTTTAAGGTCGATTTTTTTCGGTTTACTGTCGTGTTCGCTGCGTGCGAGTTTGAGTTCCATGGCGTTTCCCTTTTATAGAGTTCTTGATAATAGGGGGATTATAGCGGGGATAGGATAAATATCCTATTAAGAGAAATTAATGTATAATACATCTCCTTCATAAAAAAAGCTTTCCCACCCCAACCATTTTTTATGAGTTACCACCTAAAAGAGGATAGTCCTATGGAAAATATTTTAGACATTATTGATTCAATTGCCAATGAAAAAGGGCTTAGCAGAGAAAACGTCCAAGAGGCGATTAAAACTTCATTTATACAAACCGCTAAACGAATTATCAATCCTACATTCGCTTTCGAAGCCGATATCGATGATCGAACCAAGCAGGTAAAACTGCGACAAATCATCACGGTTGTTGCCGATGATGCCCCTGAGATTGAGGGGGAGGATGCAGGTGCTTATATGAGTATTACGAGCGCTTTAGAGATCGATGACGAGGCCGAAATCGGCGATCAGCTCCAAATGGAACATGATATCGAAAGCTACGGACGCAGTGCGTTTGCAACACTCCACCGCGAAATCGAGTTTCACATCCAACGCCTCGTTGAAAATGAACTCTATGACAAATACAAAAGTAAAATCAACCAAATCGTATCAGGACGTGTTACCCGCGTAGACGGTGACCAAAACACCACCATCGAGATCGATGAGATCCGTGCAGTACTCCCGATGAAAAGCCGTATCAAGGGTGAGAAGTTCAAAGTGGGTGATGTCGTTAGCGCGATCGTACGTCGTGTCCATGTTGATAAAGCCAACGGTATTTCAATGGAACTCTCCCGTACCGCTCCGAAATTCCTCGAAGAGCTTTTAGCCCTCGAAGTACCTGAGATCAAAGACGGTATCGTCGTGATCGAAAAATGTGCCCGGATCCCGGGTGAGCGTGCGAAAATCGCCCTCTACACCAACCGTCCGCAAATCGATCCGATCGGTGCAACTGTCGGTGTACGCGGTGTCCGTATCAACGCGGTGAGCGAAGAGCTGTGCGGCGAAAACATCGACTGTGTCGAGTACAGTGCATCTCCTGAACTTTTTATCTCCCGCGCTATGTCTCCTGCGATTATCAGTGCCGTTGTAGTAACTGAGAATGAAGGGGAAGAGAAAAAAGCGGTGGTACAGTAGCGGAAGGCATCATTGCAACTTCAGCGGTTTTTGTTTTGATGCTCGGAGGAATAGGGATCGAATTACTTTGGGGTTTATCCGTCGTTTACCTCGGAGCTTTACTTATGACATTGATTATC
>CAZKJU010000003.1:0-59434 GCA_964553185.1 uncultured Sulfuricurvum sp. | reverse complement strand
CCGAACCATGAGTTGATCAAAAAGCTCTCTGATAGCGCAGACATGAATCTCATCGACGATGCAGCACATGTGCTTCTCGATCAAGCGAAACTCTATGAGGGTGAAACACTTGCCGATACCGCAGGGTTTATCGCAAGACTTAACCGCATTATGGCGAAAGCTCTCTAATTCCCGTTCGCCCTGAGCCTGTCGAAGGGTGATGTTCATGGTTCGACAAGCTCACCACGAACGAAACTTCCCGTCATTCCCGCAAAAGCGGGAATCCACATCAAAAGTTTTGATCAATAATCTTCATTTCTATTTTTTTCAGCTATATTTATAACGTATATTATTTCTTGATTAGGACATTATGAAAAAAATAAACACACATATTCGTGAAGAGTTGAAGCCTATGAGTCTTTATCTTGATGATATTGAAAAGTTGATGGAAATTTTTAAAGAAATCAGTAACGATATAACTATTGAATTTGATAATTATGAACTTGAAAATATTCATGAAATTCCTACTTTAAACCTCGAATCAACAAAAAAATTAAAAATAACATCACGCAATCCTTATATTTCTATCGATTTTAGCAAAAGTGGAATATACCTTTATGCTGACGATGACACCATCATCCAAAGAGGCTGTATTGAAAAAATTAAAAATCTTTTATCTACAAGGATACGAAAATATACATATTTTTATCATGGAGCATGGAGTGGTGGTTTCGTAGGGGCTACAATTATTCCTTTGTACACTAGTTTAGAAGCTGGCAAGATAAATTATATTGCCATTTTTTCTATACTATTACTTTTTGGGCTTTTATGGTCTTACTTTGGGCACAAAGATCAATTCAATAATTATTCTATTATTTATACTAAAACTCGCCTTGCAAGTCCTAATTTTTTTAAACGAAATCAAGATTCTATTATTGTTGCAATTATAGGTGCACTTGTAGGCGCACTTATTGGTATTGGAGGAACATTAGCCATTAATAAGTTTGATAGTAGGATTAATGTTTCACAAGATAAAAATATAAGTAAATAAGCAAGAATAAAAAGCAATAATACGACAGGCTACTTTTATAAAATAGTTATCCAAAAAATATAATCAAGAAAGGAAGTAAATGAAAATTGAACAAATCAGTAGACAAATTAAAGACAATTTGCCGTTAATCGTTTTACTTCCTGCAATACTCGGAGGCTTATGGCAATTAATCGAATTATCGAAAATGTCCATATCCTTTATTCGTTTTTTTTCTCCAACTCAACTACTTCCAGATGGTCTTTTAATGCTATTTGTTGTCTTTGTTTTATACTTCGCGTATAAGATAGGAGACTTTAACAATATAAAGAGGAATTTTAAAAGAAAAATCATTGTCATCAGTGAAAAAAAACCTTCTGATTTTCAACACTATTTTATTAAGAAAATACATATACATAAACTTATTTTTATCAATAATCCAATTTATCAAAAAAAAAATATCCCAATAAATATAATTATCATATTAATAGGTCTAATACTTTTTTGGCTTATTTTCTCTCAAGATAGTGAGCCAAAACATGAGTTTCTCACTTTTGCTGTATTAATGACACTCTTTGCAACATATGGAAGAGTAATAATTGAAAGTACATATATTTTATTAATCATGACTTTTGAAAGTAAAACTATCAATATATTTAGAAGATTTTTGTCCAATAAACCAATATTGAAAGAACTTTTTTTACTACCAATGAAAGTAATAATAATTGTATCCGCACTTGCTTTAGTGCTTATGCTTCCAATCTATATTTTTACTTTTTTTCATAAAAACTTCTTTCTTCCAGACAATTTAATAAATTTAAAATATATAGAATCTTCATTAAATGCCAAAGACTACAACCAAAGTAACATTTCTTACTTTAATGATAAATACATATTTATTGAACATACGAAAGATGGAAATTCAACAATTGAAATATTAAAGTTTGAGAATTTATTTGAGAATAATCGAGAAAATCAAAATATAAAGGATACAAATGAATGATAAACTAGATCTCTCCTGCCCAAAATGCAATAATGACAACACTGTAAATCTTTCAACACAATTAAGTTGTAAACACTGTGGTGAAATCTTAACTGAAAAAAAATACATAAAAAAACCATGGTTAAATCTTTCAATGCTCGTTGTATCTATTTTAGGTATCAGTATAGGAATTATATTGAGCATTATTGCCTATATAAAATTTTCGCCTAGTAGATATCCAATAGATATAGAATATAAAGAAATTACTAATTGCATTTCACCACTTGTTGAACCGCTTAAACAATCTGCTATTCCGAATAAAGAAAAAGTTTGTATATGTGCAATGAATGAAACAATGGAAATAGTAGATTTTGATTTATACAATGAAAATAAAGCTGTTTTTAATTCAGTTTTTCAACAAAAAGCTAATGATGTATGTAAATAATAAGGGGCTGCTTTCCCTTTCTTTCAAAACAACTCTCTACTTTTCTGGTTAGCCGAAAAGTAGCAAAAGAACATACCGCGAACCAAGAACACTCGCGTGACTCCTTGCACTACTGCACCACACGCGGCTCTAGGAGTTGGATCGCGGTATCTATTTTCGCATTCTGCGAAAACAATCCGATCAAATAGTTTCTTGCCCTGCGACACCACCCAAAGCAAGGTCGCGTGCGTATAACCGCAAACGCGTACCGTCAGCGATTTGTCGCAAGGCGATTTTCTTTTCGTTCTTTTCTTATGAAAAAGAAAAGGACATAATATTTCATATTGCCATATAATTTCATAGCACGATAATACCGCATTACAATATCCCAAAAAGGTAGTTGATGATGCCCAAAGCCTTTTTCCCACAAAATATTCACCTTTTGACATATTGTACCAAAAATGGTACAATCTTATGAGTAAAAAAATAAACGTCGTTTTCTATCAAAGTCCGAGAGGTAACGAACCCGTGCGCGAATGGCTCAAATCATTAGAACCGCATGACCGTCAAATCGTCGGAAATGATATTAAAACCGTCGAATACGGATGGCCCATTGGGATGCCCGTATCACGTCCGCTCGGAAATAAACTCTATGAAGTACGGAGCAATATTTCCGATAAGCGGATCGCACGGGTGATTTTTACGATCATAGACGATTGGATGGTATTGCTCCACGCTTTTATCAAAAAGTCTCAGCAAACACCGAAAGAAGAGATAGATTTGGCGATCAAACGCCTAAAGGAGATACGATGAAACCTCAGGGAATCGGCACGAATTTCGATGATTTTTTAGCAGAAGAAGGAATGCTCGCAGAAGCCGAAGCGGTAGCGATCAAACGCGTTATCGCCTATCAGCTTGAAGAGACGATGAAAAAAGAGCACATCACCAAAACCGAAATGGCAAAACGGATGAACACCAGCCGCAGTGCAATAGACCGTCTCCTCGATCCGCTCAATACCTCTATCACCCTCGCAACCATCGAAAGTGCGGTTAGTGCAATGGGCAAACGATTACAGATTCAGATGGTTTAGAAAAGAAGATTGACCATGACAAATAGACCCTCTTTTGAAGCATTCAAAGAAAAAGCTCTAAAAAATGGAGAGGTTAAAGCCGAATATGACGCACTAGAACCAATCTTCGCACTCAAAAAACAAATGATAAAAGCCCGCCTCGAAGCGAAACTCTCCCAAGAAGACGTTGCAACCCTGCTTCATACCAAAAAAAGCAATATTTCGAGATTAGAAAGCCCGAACAGTAAAAATATGACCAATCTATCCACTTTGATGGAATACGCAAAAGCTGTCGGATTTAATCTCGAAATCAACCTAACACGAAGTTCTTTAGCTTCCTAATGGCTTAGCAATGAAATACACCATCTTCACTTCTTAGCTGGATTCACGCATTCAGGGGAATCCAGTTTCACCTTAAAATTAACAATAATCTCATTCAAACATCAATGCTATAAACTTTAAGCTAATCTGACATAAGATAAGTTTATCTTTCATTAAAAAGGATTTATCATGCCAAACGTCAAAAAAATTGTTAAAAAGCAAATCAAAAACATGCTCAAAAAAGAGCTGAAGCAAGAGATCAAAAAACACATCAAAGATTTTAAGAAAAAAGAACGATCAGAGAAAAAAGCCAAAAAGAAAAATAAATAATTTACTTCATTGCGTTATCCAAAAAGAGCTTCGAAGAAGAACACTCTAATTATAAAGTTTTAATGTCTCTCCGACACTCACCCGCCCTATTCTTTTCTCCATGGTGATACCTTCACGCCACGGCATCGGATTCACCTCCGGAGACATCAATCCTTTGCTCTTATGGACACGGATCACGTACTCACTGCTTTGGACGAAATAATCGTTGTACTCTGTGATATAAGGCATATCCCAAACAATGCACCCCTCGGTCGGGCAAACATCGGCACATTTTGGTACGGCGGAATCCACACACTCGATACATTTTTCAGGCTTCACATAGGTATATTCGCCATCTTCCAATGGTGAGTCCGAAGCGCTGACGATAGCGGTAGCGGGACACTCATCGATACACGCATCACAGTTTATACACAAATCAGTAATTAAAACAGCCATACATATCTCCATTGTTTAATGAAGTAAAATATGCATTATTTGTTCATACTTTTTTATGCTTGTCAGATCAACAAAACTCCATAAATTCTGCACAATAGATCATCATTTGTTCATGATATAAAGAGTGACTGATTTTCTCCGTACTCTCGATCGAACATAAACAACGTTCCTTTGAACAGTTGGGACACGTCTTGCATTCACGTTCTGAGTAACAAACAAATGTTGGTGAATTTTCGTAAAAATCGATCTTCCATGCACCGCTGGCAAACATTTTTGCCACCTCTTGTCTGCCGTTGATGTTCTCTAAATGACTAAACCATTCCAATGTATTCATGATGAAGCCTTTTTAATTTCAATCGTATAAAACAACTGAATTTAATATTTTATTACTAATTGTAACTCTGATTGCTTTTATTTTTATTAAAATTAAACTCTATAGCCTAATGATAGGAACTGAACTTTCATGAGAATGCTTTATGTATATCATTTCATGCAATCAGTCGCTTTTATGGAGAGTTTGGTGAATCAGTGCTTAGTACATATATGTGAGAGATTTGACAAAATGACCGATTTCCTCACACAAAGATCACAAGAACAAGAGAAAGTCGTAAGCAATCTTTTTCAAGATTTCGTGGAGCGCTTTTCATTATTGCAAGCCGAAAAACTTGAATTTCCAAAAGAGTTTCAAAAAGATATAAAGTTCTATCAGCAAGGCGAACCTATCATGATGAAACAATTTGAAGATATAGAATTTCGCTATTTGATGCTGAGTGATTTTGTCGATTTTTGCAGACTGACGAAAAGGTATATCAAACGCTAGCCTGACAAAAAAATCCACCAGGCTACTAGCTACTGAGCAGGAACCGATAACGCACTCAAAGCTTCATTAACTGCAAAAATTTTGCCTCGTATGTTGGTGTATCCAAATGCCTCCAAACGTTCTGTATGCTTTTTCAAATAACGTTCCGCATCTTCGACATTGTCAAACAGATAAACGCCTCCTGCTTCTTTAGTCGCTTTATTCTCTGTCCAGAGCTTGGAAATTAGTCCTTTTTCGGTGGCTATATCTTTTGCCAAATCGCTCATTGCCGCGCTTAATTCATCACCGAATGGCCCGTTGTGTGGAAAATCGACTTGCAGAAGGTATCTCATAGTATGCTCCTTTAATTGGTATCGGAATAATAATCAAATAAAATTAACCTATCACCAACTACCATTATAAATAAATACTTACATTATTTAGTTATTATAAAAAATGATATATCTATAATATTTTCTGCATTATCATTGATCCATACCGATTCAAGGAGTTCTTCATGTTACGCTTAATTTCTTCAATGTTTTTCGCAGTATTACTGACAACTTCACTCTACGCTGTCGAGTATGACGGTGAAAAAAGTATCATTTTTGAAACCAAATATGATGTCTGTATTATCCCTCCGCAAGTGGACGATGCCATAGCCAAAGGGGTCAAAGTGGTCGATGTTCTTACGGCAAAAAAACTGTACGATGAAAAGTCCCATTTTTATGATGCGCGGGAAAAACGTCACTACCAAAAAGAACACATCAAAGGGGCATATCCTGTCTATTTTGATGTATCCAAAGCTGAATACATTGTAATCCAACTCCCAAAAGATAAAGATGAAAAAGTTTTGTTCTACTGCTACGGTGAAAACTGTGCAAACTCGTATGAAGCCGCTCTCGCCGTAAGAAAGTTGGGATATACCAATGTTCACTGGCTTTTAAACGGTTTCGGCGACTGGAAAGAGCATAAATTTCCAATAGAGCGTAAATAAAAGGATCGCTTTAATATAGATATTATTTGCTATTAAACAAAATTTTCATTTTGCCGATTTAGTTAGTCCAATTCTCTAAATGGGCCATACCATGAAAACAACCAAACTTTATTCTCGATTTATGACATTTTTTCTTTTGATGCTTTTTGGATTTGCCCTGGGTGCAAAATCGGCTGGTATCGAAAATTATCAGTTTTTTCTCTTGATGGTGGCTATCGCGGCTCTCTCTTTTTTACATTTTAGAATGATCCGTAAAAAATTCAATCACTATTAATATGAACATTGACTATCACTTCATTTCAAATGTACTAATAAAATTTAGCGGGATTCTTTTTATTCTTTTTAATACTCCACTCTCAGCGCTAGAAATTAAAAAAACTTCGGTACCAAAAAATCTCTCTACCGTTGAATGGCATCTCATCAAATTTCAATCTATGGATGATACTTTGGGAACCATTTCAACGGATGGTAGGGGGGCGTATACTCTCCAACTTCATAAAGATGGAACAACGAGTATGTCATTTAAATGTCAACAAGCAAAAGGGACATGGGATCCAAAGCCGTATGAAAATGGTGTCAGCGGACGATTCGAAATAGATTCTTTTTCAGCAAATGAGCAAAACTGCACTCCATCCGATATGGAAAAAAGCATGCTAAATCAAACAAAATTTATCCATTCCTATATGCTAAATGATAATCGACTCTACCTCATCCTCTCAGCAGATGGAGGTCTTTATGTTTGGGGACAACAACAGACGAGTACTCCCGAAAAAACGATTTACCTCTCAGCTGAAGATGGAGGTCCTAGAAATTGGGAAGTGATAATCGATTCTAATCTCCTCAATCTACGAGAGCAACCATCTACGTCCAGTCCAATCATTACCGGATATCCAAAAGGGGTGATTTTAGACAATTTGGGGTGTAAGCGCTATCAACACGATTTATGGTGTAATGTCCAAGAGCTAAATGGTGGTGTTCGCGGTTATGTATCCGCACAATACCTTAAACCTGCTGTCTCACCTGATGGAAGCTCACCTAAAGGTCCAGATGATTCTGCATTTCGTGCTGGATTAGGAAAATATGATGCTAAGGGAACGCTCTCTTGTACGCATGATTCCTACTTACTCATAGGTCAGTGCGAGTATGAAGTCACCCGTTCAGGAGGCGGTTATGCAACTGTTGTCATTAAACATCCTAAAAAATTAACACGTACCCTATTTTTTCGTATGGGGAGAGCCGTTGGAGCCGATACGAGCGGTACGGTATTTCATTTTCATGCCGAAAAAGAAAAAGATCAAAATTATATTGATGTCGGGAATGAACACTATATAATTCCTGATTCCATAATCTTTGGCAAATAATACCCTTTAGCGTGTAGTTTAGAAGATCAGAGCGAAAAATAAAACCTAATCGTTCTTTTGTGCGAAACTTCACTACAATACGCTACCTGATTCAACAATGCCAAGGATTCATCATCAAACCTCCATTCAATAAAAAACCGGCTCCAAAACGGGATTTTAAAAATCCTCAACAAAATTTTACTCGCAAAGCACCTCCTAAAAAAGAGAACATTGAAGTAACTCAAAAAAATGAGATCAAAGCGATGTTTATGAACTGGTTCAAAAGCAGCCGCGCCGAAGCGGGTCACATCATGACCAAACAAGACGTCATCAGCGCTATTTTGAAAAAACTCGATTCCAAACAAGACCGTCCATTTCAAATCGCAATGGATGAACTCAAACATGATGGTATGATCGAGATCAAAGAAGATGGAGTGACCGTAGTACTGACCCAAAAAGGTGCCGAGAAGCTCTAAGGAACAATATAATGTTGAACAAAAGTATCCCCTCACTCCTTATCGCCCTTTGTCTGATAAACTCTGCCCATGCTTCTGAAGCAACGGCTTGGGAACTGTTCGGATGGATGGAAGATTCTTTCATCGGCGAGTGGAAGCTCTCTTCCGTAGAAGAGCAAATCGGAACTGAATCGTATAAACATAAAGCAGTCCTCCCCCTCGCAGGAACTGACACGACGGCCATGGCATTCAAGCTCATCGGAGGAGAGGTGACAATCCAAGAGGATCTCCTCCCCAATACCGCCAAGCAAATGGTCACCATGTATCACTGTAAAGATATCGCGTGTACCAATCTCAAAGCAACCCATTATTGTTCCAAACAAAACCAGCCTGAATTCCTCGCGAATCTGCACGAGAGTACACCGACGCACATTGTCTTTGATTGCGATATGAGCACAGAACTGTGTCAATCGGATGAAGACCATATTCACCAAATCGTCCATGAGCTCTCTCACGACGGAAAACATCTAAAAAGCTCCTATTTCGCATGGAAAAATAAACAACTCAACACCACCCACTCTATCTACCATTTCGACCGTAAATAGCCATTAGGCTATAATGCGGTAATTAAACCAAGGTTGCCTCTATATGACCAAACACCCGACCCTTCTTCAGCAATTCCGCTCTTTTTGTTTCCAAAACAATGCTAACGATATCGAACGCGCAATCGAGTATTTCGCCGTATTCGGAGGGATGGGATACAGTGTTGACATGTCTAAGCCTCTCGAAGAGATTATCGAGGAGAAGGTGCTCAAAAACTATCGTTACATCCACGGCGATTTGACTAAAATTACCCAAAGCAATAAAGCTCATCACGCCCTCCTCTCAGCTGTAGCACTTGGTGATCGACGAGAATATTCCGCCTACCGACGTGCCGATCTCACCCGCAAAGAGGGGGAAGAGTCCGCCGCATTTTTGATCAAGTTCGGATTACTCTCTCGACAAGCCTCCCAAGCAGACCCGATCGATGAGAACGAAGAAAAAAGTGATCGCCTCATTTTTACCGCACCTTTTTACCGCTTTTGGTTCTCTGCCGTATCGCCGTATTACAAGGGGATCAAAGAAGGGGATTTCAAAGAGATGAAAGAGAAATGGCAAAACACCCGACAAAGCTTTTTTGACCAAGTTTACGAAGCCCTTGTCATTGCCCTCATCAAACAAAGTTTCAAAGAGGACTGGGTAGCAAAAATCGGCTCATACTGGGATAAAAACACCGAAATCGAGATTTTGGGGAAAACCAAAGGGGATAAGGTGATCGTAGGATCATGCAAGTATTCTAAATCCAAAGCCAACAAAAGCGAACTCTCTAAATTGCAGGAAAAATGTGCAAAAGCCGCCCTCACTCCCGACATCTTCGTGATCTTCTCCAAAAACGGCTTCTCCAGCGAGTTTAAAAAAGAGAAAAGCGATACACTGAAACTCTACACCCTTAAAAATCTAAAAACTCTCATTGACGATTTGAGTGAAAAAGATCTCCTCGTCACTACCAATAAAAAGTACTAATAGGCTAAAATTTCAAAAATAATATAAAGGATCATCATGGCATGGGCAACTGCACGTCATATTTTAGTCAGCACCGAAGCAGAGTGTAACGAACTCAAAAAACAAATCGAAGAGGGTCTCTCTTTTGCCGAAGCGGCAGCAGACAACTCCCAATGCCCATCAGGACGCAAAGGGGGAGATTTAGGACGTTTCACCCCTGGCCAAATGGTTCCTGAATTTGACAAAGCGGTATTTACCGGTGATGTCGGGGTGCTATACGGTCCGATCAAAACACAATTCGGCTACCACTTGCTTGAAGTAACTGCTAGAGGCTAATCTCCCCTCCTCTCTTCGGCAGATATCTCTTTGCCGAAGAAAACCAATCATTTTGTAAATTTTTTCTACTGATTGTTGATTGTCAAAATCAATTTTACATTAATATTGTTTTTAAATATTTTCATTAGCACATATAAACTATGATAATGTAATTTTGTTTATTTTAATAAACTGGCTCTGATCACCTTTCATAAAGGAGTATGTTATGGAAGAATCATTGATGGGATGGAGAGACGATCCCCTCTCGTTTGATATTATTACTAATGGACTTTTTCTCGGAGTTTTAGCCGGCATCGCTGAAGGGGCTATGGTCCGCTTTATATTAGATATTTTCGGAGTGTTTGAGAAAGCCCCTATTTTCGGCTAATCTCCACTTAATGGTCTATTAACACAAGTTAGACTAGAATATTCAAAAGGTGAGGAAGACACTAAATGCAAAAATACATCCATTATGACCCTTCTCCTGAGGATATTCATGCCTATCATATGCAGGTCAGTTCAGATAACAATCATCACTATTATAAAATCCACCTTTCTGAGCTGACCGAAGGGCAACGCAAACATATCTCCCAAAAATTCGGGGTATCACTCAATATTTTAGAGAGTGAGCAATACCTTACCTTCGTCCGCATCACCGATATTTAATCATTTGGATTTTAGCGTGCCGCACCGCTATAATGGCGTATGCAAAACTTCTCAGAAACTTCTTATGATCTAATCGTCGTTGGTGGTGGTGCGGCAGGTCTCATCGCTGCTATAACAGCCGCGCGAAGAGGGAAAAAAGTACTCCTCCTCGAAAAACTCTCCCATATCGCTTCTAAACTCAAAGCGACGGGCGGCGGACGATGCAATCTCACGAATACCCTCTCCAATGATGATTTTATGGGTCGTTTCGGACGCAACGGTCGATTTATGACCCCTGCTCTGAATGCTCTGGATCATAAAGCATTGATCGCCTTTTTCGCTGAAATCGGTGTCGAGAGTCATGCCCCTGATGGGTACCGAGTGTTTCCAATCAGCCACAGTGCACAAACGATCATTTCTGCACTCGCAGAGGAGATGGAGCGTCTTGGAGTTACTGTAGAGTGTTCAGCGCGTGTTGAGTCACTCCTAAGCGATGGAGAGAGGATATCGGGTGTTACAACCGCTACTAAAACCTACCATGCACCTCACGTGATTATCGCTACAGGCGGGTTGGGGTACCCGCAACTCGGTGCAGAGGGGGATGGGTTCAAACTCTCTTCCGAAGTGGGTCACAAAGTCACCGAGCTTTACCCCGCCATGATGCCTCTAAAAACAAAAGAGAGTTGGGGTGAATCGTGCCGTGCAGACACCATCGCTAAAGTGGAAATTAAAATCGATTTACCCAAAGCCAAAGGGATCTATGCCTCAGGAGATCTTATCTTTACCTCCTCAGGTATCCGTGGACCCGTAGTCCTTGATATCGCGCGTGAAATCAACCCTTTTCTCTCAAAACACGGGGAAGTCCCCATCCTCATCAATATGACGAAAGGGCTCAATGAAGAACAACTCCGCAACCACATCAAAAAAGAGATTGACAAACATCCCGAGCAATCTATATTAACCCATATTAAAACCCTTCTCCCCGAGTCGGTAGGGCGTGCGCTGTGCACACTCGCCGATGCCGATCCCGATAAAGGGTTTAATAAACTAGAGGGGATTCAACGAGACCGCCTCATCAAATTCCTCGCATGGACACCCCTCACCATCACCGGACATGACGGGTTTAAAATGGCGATGATTACCCGTGGAGGGGTATCACTCAAAGAGATCTCCCCCGACACGATGGAGAGTAAAATCATCAAAGGGCTCTATTTTTGCGGTGAAGTAATGGATTTAGACGGCCCTTGCGGCGGATACAATTTACAATGGAGTTTTTCGAGCGGATACTTGGCGGGACATTTGGGCGAAGTCGAATCCTAAAGCGCTATAATAATTCTTATGAAAACAACCGTACTCTTTTTTCTGATTCCCTTGTTTGTATTCGTAGGATGCCAGTCCAGCGATCCTCAGATTTACAACGGCTACGCCGAGGGGGAGTTTGTCAACATCTCCTCTACCCAAAGCGGTAAACTCGACAAGCTTTTCGTAACGCGCGGTTCGCAGGTCTCTACACATGATAATCTCTTTGCTCTGGAGTGTGAAAGTGAAGTGTTGGCACTCCAACAAGTGCAAGCCGATCTCGCCGCCGCCGAAGCCACCCTCAGCGATTATCAAAAAGGCTCCCGACTCGAAGAGATCCGTGTCATTGAAGCGCAACTCTCCCAAGCAGTCGCTTCGGCTGAGAATGCCGCCAGAGAGTTTGAGCGCAACAGCGCCCTTTTCCCTGCCAATGCCGTCTCTAAAACCCAACTGGAGGCTTCGGAAGCGCTAGCCAAATCAACCTCTGCAAAAGTCAAAGAGCTCAAAAATAGCCTCAACGTTGCCAAACTCTCCAAACGCCCCGATCAAATCAAAGCCCAAGAAGAGCGGATTGCACAATTGCGTTCTGCTCTCAAACAAGCACAGTGGAAAATAGATGAGAAAGGGGTCAAATCGCGCTATCAAGCGCTGGTGTACGACACCCTCTACCGAGAAGGTGAATTTGTTCCTCAAGGGGGGATTATCGTCCGTCTTCTCCCGCCGCAAAATATCAAAATCCGCTTTTTTGTCCCCCAAAAGATTGCCGAATCGCTGCAAATCGGAACCGATATCTCCATTATCCAACGCAGTGACGGAAAAACAATCGGTGCACGTGTCATCTACATCTCACCCGAAGCGGAGTTCACCCCTCCGATCATCTACAGCAACGAGTCCAAAGATAAACTCTCCTACATGATCGAAGCCTATCCGTCCAAAAAAGATGCGCCGCTGCTTCATCCGGGTCAGCCTGTGGAAGTCTCTCTTGAACACCGCTGACTCTGCCATCGACGTTCGGGGGCTCAACAAATATTTTGGTGATAAACACGTCGTCAAAGATCTCTCACTCACGGTCGGACGAGGAGAAATTCTCGGATTTTTGGGACCCAACGGGAGCGGAAAAACGACCGCTATCCGAATGCTCTGCGGTCTGCTCACCCCCGACAGCGGCGAGGGGCACTGTCTAGGCTATGATATTCGTACTCAAAGCGATGCCATCAAACGCGAAGTGGGATACATGACTCAAAAGTTCTCCTACTGGGAAGATTTGAGCATCCGTGAAAATCTCGATTTTGTGGCGCGGGTGTATGAGCTTGCTAACCGTAAACACGTGGTAGATGAAGCGCTCGAAACCCTCGGCCTCACCTCCCGTTCGTCTCAGCTGGCACGTTCCCTCTCGGGAGGTTGGAAACAACGTCTCGCACTCGCGGCATGTATGCTCCGTCATCCAAAATTGCTCCTCCTCGATGAACCTACCGCCGGGGTTGATCCCAATGCACGACGCGATTTTTGGGAAGAGTTGCATTCTCTCGCCGCGACAGGTGTGTCGGTACTCATCAGTACCCACTACATGGATGAAGCGGAACGGTGTCATAAACTCGCCTATATCGCCTACGGTAATCTCCTAGCACAAGGGAGTGCACAGAGCATCATCGAGAGCCAAAAACTCTTTACCTACGAAATCACGGGTGAATCGCTCATGGAGGTTTCCAAATCGCTTGAAAAGGACCCCGCTATCGAGCAAACCGTTATCTTCGGTTCCACCCTCCACGTTAGCGGAAAAGATCCAAACACAATCGAAGATGCACTCAGAGCACAGCAGTATAGACCGATCACCACCTCGCTCGAAGATGTCTTTATCTATTTGATGAAACACACTAGCGATAATTATGGAGAAGCACCTCATGTTTAGCATCAAACGGTGGTGGGCAATCGTTCTCAAAGAGTTTTTACAGCTCAAGCGCGATCGCGTTACCTTCGCGATGATGGTCGTTTTGCCGATCATTCAGCTCGCCCTTTTCGGATTTGCAATCAATACCGATCCAAAACATCTCCCAACCGCCGTGATCGTATATGATAAAAGCGAGTTTACCCGAACCTTTCTAGCGTCCATGCAAACATCCGAGTATTTTGCAATTGATACGCGCTATGACACCCCGCAGAGTGCCCAAACGGCACTCCAAAGAGGAGAAATACAGTTTATCCTCACTATCCCCTCCGATTTCACTCAAAAGCTGCTAAGAGGAGAAAAGCCCTCCCTTCTGCTCGAAGCCGATGCAACGGACCCCGTAACCGTCAGTATCGCCCTCGCCTCGGTTCAGGGGATTGCAGAGCAGGTTGTTAAAAAAGATCTAAAGGGAAGTCTTACAGCACTTTGGAGTCAAAAAGAGCCGTTTGACATTCGAGTTCACCGTCTCTATAACCCAAATGGTATCAATCAGTACAACATTATCCCCGGACTCATGGGGACCGTTATGACGATGACACTCACGATGATGACGGCGCTGGCTATCACCCGTGAACGTGAACGGGGAACCATGGAAAATCTCCTCGCTACCCCAGCCCGCCCGCTGGAAATCATGACGGGGAAAATAATCCCCTATGTCTTTATAGGCCTTGTCCAAGCGTCACTCATCCTTTTTGCCTCCCATGTTGTCTTCGGAGTTCCCTTCAACGGATCGATCCCTTTAGTCTATATGGTCGCCCTCCTCTTTATCGCCGTCAATCTCACGATCGGTATCACCATCTCCTCGTTGGCGCAGAATATGCTCCAAGCGTTACAGCTCACGATCTTTTATTTTCTCCCGAGTATTCTCCTCTCAGGGTTTATGTTTCCGTTTTACGGGATGCCGACATGGGCTCAGTATATAGGGCAAATGCTCCCCCTTACCTACTTTAACCGTCTTATCCGTGGTATTATCCTCAAAGGGAACGATTTTTCCATGTTATGGCCTAATATTTGGCCGCTCATCATTATCGCCTTGGTGATGATGACACTGGCTGTTAGATTTTACAAAAAGACCCTCGATTAGAGGGTATAATTACTCTTTAATTTAAATCGAAATGACCTGTATGCGCAAACTTTTTCTCTTTTTTTCCCTTTTTTTTCACCTTGCCCTGTTTGCCGATTCCGCTGTTATATATGACATTCGAGGTTCATCCCCTCTTTTGGACGCCAATTTAACCGAGTTTTTAGACAAATGGCGTACCGATACGATCACTCCCGTACACGCCGGAATCTATAAAAACGTGATCGTCAATGGTGACGTCTCTCAAAAGAATGTCTCCCTGACGTTCGATGATGCACCGGATGAAAACAATACCTACAAACTTCTCGATATTTTGAAAAATCATGATGTCAAAGCCGCATTTTTTATGATCGGCGGAACCATGAACGATACCAACGTTTCAGTGGTGGAGCGTACCGATGCACAAGGTCATCTTGTCCTCAACCACTCGTTCAATCATCCTCGCCTAAGTGATCTCAACGAAAGTGTTATCACCTCTCAGCTGGATAATGCCGCTATCCGTATCGAGAACATTACAGGCCATTATCCCCTTCTCTACCGTCCGCCGTACGGTTCGATCAATTCTCTCGTTGTCGACACGGTAAATACCCAAGGGCTTACCACCGTCTTATGGTCACTCGATTCGCTTGACTGGACGCTCAAAGATCCAAACGCCGTTGTTGAGAATATCCTCTCCAATGTCCGAAACGGCGATATTATCCTCATGCACCGTAATGCGACCAGCGTTGCATCTCTATCCTCGGTGATCGAAGAGCTCAAAAAACAAGGATATACCTTCCAACGCCTCGATGAAATGCTCGGGATTAAAGCGTATCGCTAAAATCTCGCTATAATTGCATTATCATTTGCGTTTTCGGTCTACGCTTGAACTTCTTACCGACCGCTTATCCCCCCTCTTGAATGAGGCTTAATTACCCAAGGACTTTTTATGTCATCAACGATCAAACGCCAGAATCACCGTATTCATCCATGTAACCGCCCACGTAAAAATGAGCTTATTCAGTTTTTACTCGAACGCAATGCGGGTAAAACGATTCTTATCGCTACCTCCGAAAATACAGGAGAACTTCCGGCACTCTTCGCAGGTAAAAACATCACCGTCCTCAGTGATGCCGAATTAGCGGCAACACCTGATTTACGTTGCGAAGTACTCATCAGCTATGACCTCCCAGAAAAAGCGATCGTTTATATGTCTCGATATGCACGCGCAAGTGAATACGCCCTCATCACTCTCGATGCAGAGGATCAAAAACGTCTCTATCCAATCGAACTCCTTAACGGACGAACCATTACCCAAGAGGTGGTAAAAGGGTTCGAACCCGATTTCGGGATTGCCGTAGATAACCAACAAAAAGCCGAAGCCAAAGCACGACGCGCAGAGCGTGAGGCTCGTGAGGCTGCGGATCCGAGAAATCGTGATAAAAAACCGATCCGTGATACCCGTCCTCCGCGTAACGAAGGTGACGGTTTTGAGGCTAAAAAACAGTACAACAGCAAACCTCGTTTCGTCGGTAAAGATGAAAACGGAAAGCCGATTTTTGAGGGAAAAACCCGCGAACGCAACCACTACATCGATGGTACACCGCGCAGCGATGCTGAAAAAGCGGCTAGAACTCCGTACAGCAGTAAACCGAAATTCTTCGGCGATAAAGAAAAAAGATCGGATGAGCGCAAACCATTCGACGGAGAGAAAAAACCATACGGGGAAAAGAAACCGTTTGGAGATAAAAAGCCTTACGGTGACAAAAAACCGTTTGGCGATAAGAAACCATACGGAGACAAGCCTGCTTTCGGAGAAAAAAAACCATACGATAAAGATGGAAAAAAACCATTCGGTGACAAAAAACCTTATGGAGATAAAAAGCCTTACGGCGATAAACCAGCATTTGGTGATAAAAAACCGTATGGGGACAAACCTGCATTTGGTGAGAAGAAACCATACGATAAAGATGGAAAGAAACCATTCGGTGATAAAAAGCCTTACGGCGACAAAAAACCGTTTGGAGATAAGAAGCCTTACGGTGAGAAAAAACCATTTGGAGATAAAAAACCTTACGGTGACAAAAAACCTTACAATGACCGAAAGCCAGCAGAAGCACCTGCCGCACCGAAACGTGCACCTCGTCGAATCGATGTGAAATCGTTCAAATCACCAAAAGATAGCGAATAACCTCTTTCAAACAGAGGGCTATCCGCTCAAACTCGCATAACTCAAAATACCTATTTTATCTATTACAACACCCCCCGTCCAAAAAGCAAATAATTTCATCTATTAAAAAATTTTGTATCACCGTAATCTTTTTAGGTAATAGTGTGCTATTATAAGTTTAAATGATGAAACATTGCTTGTGAGGAATTTGTGATGAAATCCAGTCTCATAATACAATCCTGCCTTTTATGTATGGTGACAAATTCATGTATATTTGCCCAAGAGTCAGCAAATCATCTGGACGATCTTTTATCTCAATATCGGAGTGAATCCGATCTCTCCATTCAAACTAAAAAAGAGAGTGCCGGATCATTTATCATTTTTACCCGTGAACGTCTCGAAAAAATGCAGGCATATAATTTACGTGACATCCTCAAAGCTGTCCCTTGGTTCACGATGCAAGAAACCGCCACCGGACAAGTTTCCATGGCTATGTCAAAAGCTTCTACATTCAACAGCCAATTCTTAAAACTCTACATCAATGATCATGAGCTCGGTTCTATTGGATTTGGAAGTGCTATGAAAATGTGGGGCTTTTTAGATATCACTTATATTGACCATATCGAAATTTATCAAGTCGGCAGTTCCGTTATGACAGGAGACGAACCCCCCGGCCTGGTAGTACGGCTTTATACCAAAGATGCAGTACATGATGAGGGGGGAAGTGTTCAAGTTATGGGAGGTTCGCGTGATTCCAATGAACTTAGCGCATACTATGCTCACAAAGGGGAAAAATATTCCAGTTTTTTTTATGCCGATACCCATACTGAAAATCGAGAACCTTACTACAGTGATCGCAGTATGAACAGCGTAAATCGGGATTTTGAAACAAACAACTTTTTCGCTTCGCTTCAAGGAGACGATTTTACAATCAATGCTGCGCAGTTTAGTTTGAAGCAAGATCGATTTTTAGGGTTAGGCAGACTACATACTCCGGATGAAAATTCAGCTGACATGGTACATCGATATATCATCGGAACAAAATATTTTCAAGATAAAACCCTCAAGGTAAAAATAGCGTACGATAATACCAATCACAAACAATCCGAATCAGATCCAAACGGTATCGTTCTTTACAATGCAGACGGGAGCACAACATCGGTTACGGACTGGTATTACGATAAATCAGAATCAATATTCGAAGCGGTTATCGATAAGCAAGTAATATTCAATAATCATGATATACACTTAGGTGCTCAAAGCAAATTCAGAAAAGTAATTTCAAATTCTCTCATCACTGATGGAAGTGAACGTGTCCATGAAATTAGCGGACCGACAGAATGGAATTCGAATTCTCTCTTTTTCTCAGATGATTACACGATCAACGAACATAACCTACTCTTTAGCAATGTCAGATTGGATCATTATGACCGCAATGGTGGGGCCGATGATTTTAATGATTACGCGTTTAGAGTGGGGCATATTTATAATAATGGAGAATGGATTTGGAAAACATCTGCTGTTCGGACATATGGGTATCCCGCATTTATGCAAACCACCTATTTTCCTTTTAGCTATAAAAGCGATATCCATTTAAAACCTGAAGAACGAATCGCAGCAGTTACAGAAGTTTCCCATAAATCCGATACAACGAACACAAATGTTCGTTTCGTCTATAACACTTCCATAAATGGCATTGCTTTGCAGAATAATAGCTATGTAAACAGCACCCTCAAACCTAACTTTTACATTCTGTACGGGGCACATGAAATCCGTTTCGGAACCAACCATACACTTAGTCTAAGTGCCTATTACGGAGATAATGATATGGATCAGACGATGAGTTCAAAAATCGGCGGATACATTCAGCTCTTTAATACGTTTGATAAATTTGATCTCTACAACGAACTGCTCTATCGCAGCAGTTATCACTACCTCACCCCCGCGAATCTCAGTGTCAATGTTCAAGCGGGATACGATTATACGGCAGGTGTCACCTATCATGCCACCAAGGATTTAAACCTGTTTTTCAAAGGGGAAAATCTTTTAAACAAAGCGATCAAAACCCCTTATCCTATGCCGACTTACATCGATTATGTAGCACCATTTGATCGAACGGTAAAAATAGGTTTAAAATATGTCTTTTAAAAAATCGATGCTGTTTTACCAATGTCTGCTCATTGCTATCCTGACTTCAGTATTGTCTGCTGAGTTAACTAAAAGCGCCATTGAAGCACAAATTATTGATAAAATCGTCGTATCCATTTTCCAAAACCAAAAAGTAACGGCATGGGGAGAAACGCCTTATCATAAAAATATGATTGAGCACTCTACAAAAATGTTGCCGGCCGATAATTTCACCGATGCCAGATTGCTGATAGTATCTAAAAAAATCCCTGAAGATCTCTCGTCCAATGCTGTCATCATCACGACAGAATATTCACTTTTAGCTAAAGATCCTCGAATATTAGGTGCATTTTTTTGGCAAAAAGGGAGACCAAATCTCCTCTTTTTACGTGAACGAATGCAAAAATCCAATGTAAGATTAGACCGTGAATTTGATAAATATATAGAAGACGATCTATGAAAATCCTAAAAAAAGAACTCTTCTTTACTGCGATTGGAGTATTAACCCTCTTCATCGTCATCATGATTATGCTTGAAATACCTAAAATCGAACGTGATTTAAAAAACAATGTCAAAAAGGATATGGTTCGCACTATCAGTTCCATTGTTGATAACTTTGATCAAAAACTTCAAACCTATGTTTCCAAAGATCCTAATCATTCTCTTGTTGATATTTTAAAGAACAACACGGATTTACGAAGTGAACTCGAGTCGGATCTTTCGATAATCATATCCGATGATATCAAATACAGCTATGTGTTGTATCGGGATCAGGAGAATAAATTTCGATTTATGCTCGATGGAGCAACACATGATAAAGCAGAATTTGGGAGAAAGTTTGACATCGAAGATCAAGCTTGGCAACGTGCTTATGACACCCATGCACCTCAACTCATCAATCAAAAAGATATTTACTCTTTGTGGCTAACCTATCTTAAACCTATCGTAATCGATAACAAGGTTCAGGGAATTATCGCTGTCGATTTTTCTCTTGATGGACAAAATCATATCACTGAAATCGTTCAACCGCTTCAAAAATATATATGGATTTTTTTGTCACTTCTTGGGATAGGCGTCCTCATAAGCGCTGTCCAGTTTCTATTGTACCGATTATCACAAAAGCGAGTCTATCTCGATCCTCTGACAGGACTCTATAACCGAAATTTTTTCAATGATTTGATCAGTACCATCGATTATCAAAAATACGCTATTGCCATGATGGATTTAGATAAATTCAAAGTGATAAATGACACATACGGTCATGAGGTAGGGGACGATGTACTAATAAAAGTCTCGAATGTACTCAAATCATCTATCCGAGAATACGATAAACTGATTCGTTATGGCGGTGAAGAATTTTTGCTCTACATATCTATGCGTGATCTCAATCATACAGAAGTTTTCAATATCCTCAATCGATTACGACAGAATGTTCAATCGATTAATATTACGACCGGACTCATTACGATACATCCAACCATCTCTATAGGCTTAAATACCTATACATCACATTTTAAAAATGAACACGATGCTATTTCGATGGCTGATAAAATGCTCTATTCGGCTAAACAAACAGGGCGCAACAAGATTACTACCTATCTACCAAATCAAACAGCCAAAAATGGAACTACCAATATATTAAATGTCCATCATGTCAAAGAGGCGATAGAAGAGAAACGTATTTTTTGTGAATATCAGCCCATCGTTGATCTAAGATCAAACCAAATTGTTGGGTATGAAGCACTTGTACGTATTCGAGATCACAATGGTAAAGTATTGTATCCGAGCATGTTTTTACCTAATATTCTCTATAGTAATATTTACAAAGAACTGACTATGGTCATTTTACAAATAAATTTTCAAAAAGTTAGTACAGAACGGTGTTCTATCTCTATCAACCTCAATATTACTGATATCCTTGATGACGATATATACACTGCCATTAAAAAATTTCTTGATCAAAATATTGATAATGCCCGATTTCTCACATTTGAACTTTTGGAAGAAGAACAAATTACCAATCTTGAAACACTCAAAGAGCGTATTACAGCATTGCACTCATTAGGATCTAAAATCTCTCTTGATGATTTTGGCAGCGGGTACTCAAATTTCAACCATATTTTTGCTTTGGATGTTGATGTTATAAAAATAGATGGAAGTCTTATTAAAGATATTGATACATCTGAAATTTCGTATAAACTAGTAGAAGCGATTGTAGCCTTTGCCGTTGCATCAGAAAAAGTAGTTGTTGCCGAATATATTCATTCATTTAAAATATTAGAAATTGTCAAAAAACTAAATATTACTTATGGACAAGGATTTTATTTAGGTAAACCAAGTGAAACCCTCTCAAGAAAACCAGTATTTCTTGATGAATAAAGTTATTGAAATCACTTATAAATCGATGTCCTTAATTGAGTATTAACGCTAACTCAAATACAATACCTTATCAAAATCCGACTAGGAGAACTCTTTGGCAGGTATTTCTACAAAAGGGAGCTACGGCCTAGCTGCAATGTATGAGCTAGCACTCCATTACGGACAGGGTCATCTTCAGATTCGTGATATTGCCGAAAAAGCGAATATCCCTCAAAATTATTTGGAACAGATCCTTGCGACACTACGGAAAGAAGGGTTGATACAAAGTATACGTGGAGCAGGTGGAGGCTATTTACTAGCAAAAGCTCCCAATACCATCACCGTCTTTGATATCCTAGTAGCATTGGAGGGAGAGCTCTGCAATCCCTCAGACGAACGATTACAACCGATTCTTCATCTGTATTGGGATCGTATTCGAGAAGATATGAAAAATGTTTTTAGCGAAACACTCCAAGACCTCGTAGATCAAGGCAATGAGCTCAATGAGCAATCAATGTATTTTATTTGATTGCTATTGATTGTGGTTGATGCTGTGGAAGTTTTCCATACAGTTTAACCACATCTCCAAATACTATCACCGCCGGACCATTCACATTTTTAGCTGCTTTATCCAATCCTGCCAACGTCGTAATAACACTCTGCTGTTCAGGCCGTGAAGCGTTCGAGACGATTGCTACCGGCAAGTTATGGGGAATACCGATGGCATACGCTGATGTTTTAATCTTTCGCGCAATGCTAAGCCCCATCAACACAACCGTGGTATGGTTAGGAAGTTTTAATAAAGGAAGCCAATCATCATTAAACTTGCCCTCCTTTAAATGCGCTGATACCACCGAAAAGCTGGCAGCATATCCTCTCGCGGTAGGAGGAATTCCGGCACACGCTGACCCGCTAACAGCAGAAGAAATCCCTGCAATCACATCAACATCATATCCTCTCTCCAGCAAATAAAGCGCTTCTTCGGCTCCCCGTCCGAAAATATAAGGATCGCCGCTTTTCAAGCGTGCGACGCTATATCCCTGATCGGCATAATCAGCTATTAAATGATTAATCCTCTCTTGGGTTATACTATGGGTATTTTTCGGTTTTCCGACATAAAGTTTCCGCGCTTGCGGAGGGATCAAATCTAAAATCTCTTTGGTTATAAGATTATCATACAAAACAATCTGAGCTTCTCGGATAATCCGATACGCTTTGAGTGTCAACTGTTCAACATCTCCTAGGCCACAGCCTACGAGATATACTTTTCCTTTTCTTGCCGAAAATGTTTTATTTGATTCGGCCGAAATCGGTTGTAATATTTTTGTCATCCGAGCCTCTTTATCGATTTTTTAATCGCTTCCAGCAACGCATCGATGTCCTCTATACTTTGCGAATAATGGATGCTGATTCGTAGCCATCCCGGCCGTTTTTGGAAGGGTGTGTCATCCTCCAAACCTAATAAATCATGTCCGTAAGGTCCGGCGCACGAACATCCTGCCCGCGTTTGAAACCCTTTTGATTCAGAGAGAAGTGCACACAAAGCATACGGGTCAAATCCTTTAATATTAAAAGAGACGATTCCTATATTTTCTGCCTTTCGACAGCCGTAGCATGTTGCTCCCTCAATCTCATTCAACCCTTTGATAAAATGCCCATACAAGCTCTTTTTGCGTTCCGCTATCCACTCGAATCCCAGTTCATTGCGAAGCTGATACGCCAATGCAGCACGGATAAGCTGCAATATCCCAGGTGTTCCCGCATCTTCACGATCTTCGACACCATCAATAAAATAGTGGCTCGTACGACTAACATAGCGCACCGTTCCTCCGCCGGCAAAAGTAGGTTTGGCATCCGCATCAAAAAGATTTTTTCGGATTGCCAACAAGCCGCATGATCCCGGTCCACCTAGAAGCTTATGCGGCGAATAAAACATCGCATCATAAAGTTCACACGGAATATTGAGATACGGAGATGAAGCCGCAGCATCAAAACAGACAATCGATCCGTAGCGGCGTAATATCTCTGATATTTCCGAATAAGGGGTAATCGTTCCCGTCACATTCGACGCAATACAAAACGATCCGATAATCTCCCGACCTGAATTCGCTTTTAAAATTGATTCAAGCTCTTCTAGATCAACCAGCCCTTTAGTATTCAACCCTACCCGCACCGTTTCACAAAGCGCCTCACGGTAACTGATCTCGTTTGAATGGTGTTCATACGGTCCTACAATCACTAAAGGCATTTCATAGGTCGGCGGCAAGGAACGGTAACGTGCACGCGTCGCAGGAGGAATATAAAGTCCCAAAATTTCCTGCAGACGTTTAACCGCTCCCGTAGCACCGCATCCGCATGGCATCAAGGCAAATGAACTGTCCAATCCTAATAGCTCTTTTAGATGCTCTCTCGCCTGACGGTAATAACGATCCGTTCGCGCGGCCATGGATGCCTCTTTCGAATGGGTATTGGCATAGGTTTCGAGCACTTCTCGAACCCGTGTTTCGATCGGTTCATATGCTAAACCCGATGCCGTAAAATCAAAATAGGTTTTTTTATGGACACCGATCGTATTACGCCCTATTTGAGCGTATGTATCACCCTCATCAAGGAGCGGACGGAATAACAGGTTCATCTGCGTATTTCTCCAATAAAAAATTTCCAAAATCGACACTGTTACTGGTTTCAAATTCATAGATCAATGTTTCAACCAACGGTGCAACCTCATCAGCAGCAACTTTAACCCCAGTTTTTACGGCAAATCGGCTTTGTTCACCCTCAAGATGCCCTCCGACGATCAGATCAAACCCTTTAAGACGTTCATCACCCCGTTTTACGATAGCACCGACAAATCCCAAATCAACGATGTGAGGATGAGCACACGAGTTCGGACAGCCGTTTATACTAATACTTACCGGTTCATCGAAATCGGGAAATTTCTCATTTAGATAGTTCACTACCTCTATCGCCAAATCTTTGGTTTCGCTCACCGCAAATTTACAAAAATTCAATCCCGTACACGCCAGCGTTCGTGCTTCAAACACCGAGGGATACGGATGAAAACCTACTGCCTTGAGCGTATCGATCATCGGCTCTGTCGCATCGGTATGAACATTAAGAATCACAAAATTCTGCGTTGAGCTCAGTGTAATCCCCTCAGCTTTATAAAAGTCGAGAATACGCCCGAGTTTCAACAGTTTCTCTCCATTAATCCGACCGCTGGTCAAAGCACAACCGATGGTGTTGTATCCTTTTTTGACCGATGATGCGACGCCAAAATGAGTCCGTCTTGGATACGGTGTAAAGGGAGCACTGTCATAACGTTCCAACGTTATATGTGACATATTTTCCAATTCTTTTACAAAACGTTCCACGCCCCATTCTTCGACCAAATGACCTAAACGGGCTTTAGAACGATTATCACGCCGACCAAAGTCCCGATAAATACGAGCTACTGCTTCGGCAACCTTGACAATATCACGGCGTTTCACATAGCCTATATGATCAGCAATACGACGGTTACTAGCCTGTCCTCCCCCGACACTCACACTAAATCGAAGATCATCACCGTTTTTTACGGCAGTAAAAGCTAAATCCTGTACTTCGTGCTGAATACAATGTTTATTACAGCCACTTACACCGATTTTGAACTTTCTAGGCAAATTCGAGAAATCGGGGTTTCCGCGATAAAGATTGTTCAGGGCAAGCACAATGTCTCGTACATCATCAATCTGCGCATGATCGATCCCGTTTACCGGACAGCTCACGATATTGCGCGGACAATCTCCCGATGCTTCGAGAACACTCAATCCGACAACCGATAACCGTTCCAATATTTCAGGAATATCTTCGATTTTCAGCCAATGAAACTGAATATCCTGACGCGTAGTGATATCGCCGCTTTCACGTGCGAATCGAACGGAGATCTCTCCCAATACTTCGACTTGTTTCGCGGTTAGATAGCCCCCTTCAAGCTTTACTCGAAGCATGAGATATTGTGTCTCATCTTCCACTTCCTGAAGATTTCGGTTTTGGGTATAAATACCGTACCATTTAAAGCGATCGATATCTTCAGGATCAATCACCTCACCGCTTGAAGCATACCGATAGATGTCGGAAATAACGTCCAATCCATCTTTCTCACGTTTAATACGCTCGATACGCTCAGCTTTTGTTTCATTCGCCATAACATCTTCCTTAAACGATAGTCGCGGCATTCCAATGCGGAAAATGCCGCCGTACAAGAGCATTGAGCTCTATCTCAAATTCAGAAACGGTAGTTTGTACCGTTTTCTCCTTTTCCGTGCTTTGGGTAATCATTCCTGCTGCTACGGTATTGTTGGTAATCTTATCAATGAGGATAAATCCCCCCATCTCTCTGTTTTCGTCATATAAATCAAACGCAATCGGTTCACTCAAAACTAATCGAACCGATCCAATATCATTGAGTCCTAAATCCACCGCATCATGGCGTTCCTGAGTATTGACGTCGATACGATAATCGATTCCCTCCGCGTAGACCGTAGTAACACTCGATGCACGTTTAAACAGATAGCTTTTACCGGGAAGAAATTTTTCTTCATACATCCACACTAAATTTGCTTTTATTGCGTTGCTCTGTAAAATAGATCCATCCGTTTTAATCAAAACATTTCCGCGGCTGATATCGATCTCTTCATTCAACGTCAGCGTTATCGCTTCACCGGTAGAAGCTGATTCTAAATTTCCGTCATACGTTACGATCGATTTCACCGTTGCTTGCTTGAGCGACGGATAGGTCGCAATAGAATCTCCTACATGCAGGGTTCCCGATGCAATCGTTCCCGCAAATCCTCTGAAATCGAGGTTCGGTCGGTTCACGTATTGCACCACCATACGAAATTGGGAGTCAACTGCCACAGTGGCGAGTGGAACCTCTTCAAGAATCTCCAAAAGCGTTGATCCCTGATACCAAGGGGTACGGTCACTTTTCGTGACTACATTGTCTCCATCCAGTGCCGAAAGGGGCACTGAATAAATCCCTTTGATCCCCAACTCCTCGGAAAAAGCTCGATACTCGGTATCGATCTTGTCAAATACCCCTTGATCGAACCCGACTAAATCCATTTTGTTAATCGCAACAATAACATTGCGAATCCCCAAAAGACGGACAATAAACGAATGGCGACGCGTCTGTGACACTATCCCATATCGTGCATCGATCAGGATAATTGCCAAATCGGCAGTCGAAGCTCCCGTCGCCATATTTCGGGTGTACTGCTCATGACCAGGAGTATCGGCGATGATAAATTTTCGTTTATCGGTCGAAAAATAGCGGTACGCTACATCGATCGTAATCCCTTGCTCCCGCTCGCTCTGCAACCCGTCCACAAGAAGGGCTAAATCGATTTTATCCCCCGTCGTTCCCGACTTTTTGCTGTCGTTTTTAATGCTCTCCAACTGATCTTCAAAGATCATTTTAGAGTCATGCAATAACCTCCCGATCAGGGTGCTTTTGCCATCATCGACGCTCCCGCAGGTAATAAAGCGGAGCAACTCTTTATGTTCTTGTTCTTTCAGATAGCCCTCGATATCGGTGGCTATCAAATCGCCTTGATGTGCCATTAGAAATATCCTTCTATTTTTTTCTTTTCCATTGATCCTGAGCTATCAGCATCGATCAGACGCCCTTGGCGCTCAGACGTTTTCGTTAATAGCATCTCTTGAATGATGTCTGGTAATGTTGTCGCATCGCTGTTCACCGCTCCGGTAAGCGGATAACAACCCAGTGTTCGAAATCGAATATTTTCGATGCTCGGTACTTCACCATCATTCAGTGGGAAACGCTCATCATCCACCATGATTTTTACCCCATCACGCTCAACGACTGGGCGCAATGCCGAGTAATAAAGCGGAACAATCGGAATACCTTCAAGATAAATGTATTGCCAAATATCGAGTTCCGTCCAGTTTGAGAGTGGAAATACCCGTATACTCTCGCCACTGTGAATGCGCCCATTGTAGATATTCCACAATTCCGGACGCTGATTTTTTGGATTCCAGCGATGATTTTTGTCACGAAATGAATAGATACGCTCTTTTGCTCGGCTCTTCTCTTCATCCCTACGTGCCCCGCCAAAAACAGCATCAAATTCATAATAATTTAATGCCTGCTTCAACCCTTCAGTTTTCATCACATCCGTATGCACCGCACTTCCGTGAATAAACGGATTAATCCCCTGAGAAATCCCATCCGGATTCACATGGGTGAGTAATGTTAAACCCAACTCTTTGACCCGACGATCACGAAACTCGATCATCTCTTTAAACTTCCATGTCGTATCAACATGCAGCAGCGGAAACGGCAGCTTTGCCGGATAAAATGCTTTGATCGCTAAATGAAGCATCACCGATGAATCTTTACCGATTGAATAAAGCATTGCCGGATTATCAAACTCCGCAACCACTTCACGCATGATGTGGATAGCTTCAGCTTCTAATGCTTTTAGATGTGTTTTTCTCTCTTGTGAAATCATAGTCTCTCCTTTACAAGACGCTCAGATGCCTTTTATACATCTGTCCGATTTTAAATAAAAATAGCCCAATCAGCCAAATCTTCACGCTGCGATGCGCAATCATCTCCGCAAATCTGCTTTAAAATTGCAAGTAAAAGCTTCATTGTTTTTCCTTTTTTAAGTGGAGTCCACACTCCTTATGCTCAGGATTTTCCCACCACCATCGTCCGGCTCGGAGATCTTCTCCCTCGCGAATTGCTCGTGTACACGGAGCGCATCCGATACTCGGATAGCCCTGATCATGTAATACGTTATAAGGGACTTTATGTTTTTTAATATAATCCCATACCATTTCTTCACTCCACTCAATGAGAGGATTAAGTTTAATCAGAGCATTTGCCTCATCCCATTCGACGAGCTGCATCGTTTCACGTGTCGGAGATTGAGATCGACGCAATCCCGTAATCCAAACCTCTAAACCGCTTAATGCTCTACGCAATGGATCTAGTTTTCGTACCTGACAACACATTTTTCGGTTCTCAATACTCTCTCGAAAGCCGTTAATCCCCTGCTGTTTATAGAGGGCTTCAAGAGCCGTTTCATCAGGGAAAAAAACCTCCGCTCTAATCCCGTATTTACGATTAGTTTGATCCATCAATGCATACGTTTCTTCAGGAAGACGACCCGTATCCAGCGAAAAAATCTTCGATATCGGATCTATTTTCACGATCATGTCAGTCAATACCTGATCTTCAGCACCGTAACTTGAAGCAAGTGCAATTCGCCCTTTATACGTTTGTAAAAAGTGGGTAAGTACCGTATCAATCGATGCCTCTTCAAACCACGCATTCAATAATTCAAAATCATTTTTCATCCCATCACCTTATATCTGATAATCGTTTTCGACCGCTTTGATCCGACCGAAAGATGTTGCATTCCATGCCCGTTCATGAAAATAGTATAAAAACATCTTTGTAACCACTTCGATAGACCCGATCGAAACTGCCATCACTAAATTTCCAGTAATAAAATAGGAGACAATCATCGTATCGATGGTTCCCACCGTACGCCATGAAATAGCTTTTATCACACTTCTATAATGTTTTTCTCCCATTACGACCCTTCCTTAATAATGCTATTACGCATTGTCAGAGGGGAATTCATAAAGCTCCGTACTAAGATACCTTTCTCCGGTATCGCACAAAATCGTTACAATAACTTTCCCTTTATTCTCTGAACGTTCCGCCACTTTTTTAGCTGCTGCGACATTGGCACCGGAGGATATCCCTACCAATAAACCTTCGCTCTTCGCAAGCGTTCGTGACGTTTCAATTGCTTCGACATTGGTAATACGAATAATCTCATCATATATTTCTCGATTAAGAACTTGAGGGACAAATCCTGCCCCAATCCCTTGTATTTTATGAGGAGTTGCTAACTCTCCCGAAAGTACTGCAGAAGCATCCGGTTCAACGGCAATGATTTGAATATTTGGGTTATACTTTTTGAGTATTTCTCCCACTCCCGTAATCGTTCCGCCTGTCCCGATGGCCGCAACAAAGATATCGATTTTTCCATCGGTATCTCTCCAAATCTCTTCCGCAGTCGTTTCCCTATGAATCTGTGAATTATCCGGGTTATTAAACTGTTGTAAAACAATCGCTCCCGGAATCGAATTACCCAGTTCTAGCGCTTTTACTACGGCTCCCCCCATCCCTTTTTCAGGTTCGGTCAAAACAATCTGAGCACCCAATGCCGCCAAAAGACGTCGTCTCTCCAAGCTCATTGAACTGGGCATTGTCAAAATCAGTTTTAACCCCAGACTTGCAGCGACACTTGCCAAGGCAATACCGGTATTACCACTGGTCGGTTCAATAATGACACTTGTTTCTGTTATTTCACCTCGTTGCAGTGCTTGGAGGATCATATTGCGACCGATTCGATCTTTTACCGATCCGGAAGGATTCATGAATTCACACTTGCCTATTACCTTAGTCGTATTGTTTGAAAAATGGTTCAACGTAACTAATGGGGTATTCCCGATCAATTCTGTAACATTGGCCGCAACTTTCATGGTTCACTCCTTTCAATCAACGAAATTTATAAATGAATACTCATTCATTTGTTTTTGTTTGGAGAATTATAGAGGGATGTTTTTTCATTGTCAAGTAATTTGACTGAATTAGTATATTTTATTGAGAATATTTTTTGAAGGCCCATATTTCAGGGCTTTTAAGATACTATATAATTCATAGCTATTTACTAAGGTATTGATTGTTTTCGCGATAGAAACGGTAAATCAGCTATAATTTTGACGACTTAGCTCTACCTATGCTACTATTTCCAAAAAATTTGAGGATATTTATGGCCATTATTTCCATCGCATCAACCAAAGGGGGAGTGGGTAAAACTTCGCTGGCATTCTCTTTGGCAAAAGACCTACGCTATCGTTATGCGACGAATGATATGTCAGTTGCATTGCAAAAATATAAAAATGCCCGCTACTATCCGAATAAAATTCCACTCTACCCTGACACAGTCTATGATTTTGGAGGGTTTGAGGATCCTCATGCCGAAGAGATTCTCCGTCAATCGGACATCATTATTTTACCAACCACCAACGATCAAAATTCGATTTTAAAAAGCCAAATTTTTATTAAGAATTTTCGGGAGAAGACAATCCTCGTATTTGCCAACATGATTGAAAATCCCAATGATGCGGCGATGATACGCGAAAAAATCCATGAACATTTCCCGAACCTTGCCTTTACCTATCTGCGACGTACAAAACTGTTGAAAAATGCGTTAGAGAGCGGGATGAGTGCAACAGAGCTGTATGAGAGCAATAACCACTCCCAGCACGTCTACAAACAAGCATATGCAGAATATTCCAAAATACTCAATCTCTTTCTCGACAATGATCAAACAAACGACTCATCACTCATTTAACAAACGTATGTTCAATCAAAATATAGACTAAATCATTTCGATACGATTCATCGATCACCGTATAATTATCGATCTTTCGTTGCGTCAATACGGTTATCTGCTGATCCGTTTGGGTTTGGCTTAGATGATTATTTTTGGAGATGGAGGTGATCGAGCGGACATCACTTTTGAGCTGAGTCGCGATATCGTTGAGCGCTTTGGTTTTGGCATCCAAAAAATTGGTTCCAACCCCTACACCATACACTTTTGTGGGGGTCATCATCGGGTGTTCAAGTGCATATTGGGGGGGAGGCTCTTTGGGACTAAACCAATCAAACAGCCAAAATCCGTAAAGAGCTTGTGTACTTATCCATACCGTAACTAATATTTTAATCATTGCCCTGCTCTCAATATCTCGGTAAAACGAGATCCCCCACTTCGATCAGCGGGTTATGATCTTCATCATCCATCACGATCCATGCATAATTGTCCATAATCTGATTGGATACCGTTGCGGTTCCGATACGCACTTTGTTGGTTATGGTTTTTGCTTCGATTTCGTCTTTTAAAATAACTTCTTTGTAGAGAATCACTTTTTGGGACTCATACAATCCCTCATTTTTACCCATGTTGATCAAAAAAATCATCTCATCACTATCTTTGATCGAGACTTTTTTGCTCACTACCAACCCCTCAGGGGCAACATCATTGGCAATCTGTTTGAAAATGCGATTCAGGCTGTACTGAATCGATTCCACATATCGATAGCGTTCAATTCCGGACTGGTATTTTCCGGTAATCGAATATGAAGACTCATCATCCGAATGAAAAAACTTTTTCTCCCCGCCTTGCGATGTCAATTCTCCGACCAACGCTGTTTGAATCGTATAGGTCCAATACGGATCGGTATAGTAGCTTTCATCTTTGACGTAAGAGCCTTTATCGGTTTTAATAATCCGTTTACGCTCAACGTACTGAGAGGGGGTGAATTTTTCACGGGAACTGATATTATGGAGTGTTAATTTGAGTCGATACGAACCGTTTTGATCGAGTTTAAAGACCTGTTTTTCATTATTGTATACCAAAAAATAGTCTTTTAAAATGCCCTCATAATCGCCCCATTTACCTGCATCGAGATCGATTTTTGGGTTCATAGAAGGTCTATTAATTTTAAAAGCCGCTTTATCATCATCCACTATTGTGACACTCGAAATATCTTTGTATTTGTAAAGATCTATTGTTGTTTTTGTCGAACAACCCGCCAATGCGAAAGTGACCGCAATGGCCAAAAAAACGTTATTTAGCCGTCTCACGATCGAGTTCTCCGATGACTTTATCCATCATGGTTTGATTTGGGTCTATTTTATGGGTGCTGCACCCTGATATTGAAAATAGTAGTACGAGTATCAAAGTAAAGTTTTTCATTATTTTTTCCCAGAATCTTCAAGTTCTTTCCACGCTTGGGTTGCTTGAAACTTTTGCCAAAGAGCATCTTCATTTTTAAATGAGGTAGAGACACTTTGTTTGATCTGCTCATCCGCAGAGATACTATCCAAAACATATAACGTATAGAGGACTCCGCTTTCACTGTCTAAAAAAAGTTTCTTTTGCTGAGAATGTCTCAATGTCACATCGCTGATTTGCTTCGTTGCGTATTGAACCGCATGATCCATCGTTTGAGTTTCACCCATGCCAAGTTCTTGGGTCGCACGTTTAAACATATCTTTTACCCGCAGCTCCATTTGACGTGCCAACTCGGCTCTTGCTATTGCAGAAGCTTCGATACGTTGGAGTTCCATATCACCACCTCTATTTGGCTTTGCAGAGCCAGAAGCCGCATATTTATCCCCCAAAGAGGTAGGTTCTTGATACCATTGTGGCAAATTATTTAAAGCATTTCTAGATTCAGGCTGATTGACACATCCACTGAGAGTAAACAACAATACGACAACACCCAATACTCTTTTTTTCATTTTAATTTTCCTACTGATTTTTGATTCAAGATTATTCAATAATACTGTAAACCTATTGTGAATTGGCTAAACACTTTTTCACTTCCAATCGATCATACATTGCGAGCATGTTACGATACTCAGCATGCAAAGCGGTACTTACAAAAAACTGCTCTCCACTTACAATTCCTACAGCCTTTTCAACCCTATGTGTTGTATACAAATCATATAGAGCTTGGGCATAATCACTAAATTCCAGTCCCAATTCCGCCATTTGTATTAATTCGACAATGAGTACACTCATTGGATTGACACTAAATTCCAAATAACTTATAGCCTCTTCGATATTTCCGAGCATCAAATGCAACTGAGCTTTGAGTTCTCCGATGGTGAAATTCTCCTCGAAAATGACCCCAATAAACTTCTCGACATTAAGATGATCTTCGAGTGCTTCAATCTCACCCAGCACCATTTCTGGATCATATTCGGCAAAGTTCAAAATGATTTCACGATACATTTTGCCCCGATTTCGGTTGTTGTAGATCAAATCATCGATCGGATAGACTTCGGAAACTCCGGGAACGATCATTTGACACGAATAAAACCCGAGGTAATCATAATCACGTATATAGATATCTCTCCCCATCGATTCGATAATCGCGGTGAGATACGCAAACTCTTCTGCAGTACTGTTCCCGCTATATCCCCACGATGAAAGTTCAAAACTCTTTTTGGCGCTCAAAAACTGTATCCCCATCTTGCCGTTGGAGTCGATAAAGTGCGATTCGATATTAAAACTCTCAGAGACGATCGACATATCAAACGTCGGTACTTCAAAACTTTCCAGATTCTCCAACCCTCGCCCCTGCATCAGCTCGGTCATTGTCCGCTCAAGTGATACTTCCAAAATCGGATGGGCACCAAATGAGACAAACAACGTCGCGTTTGCAGGATTAATAAACGAAATCGCCGTGACAGGGTATTTACCCCCTAATGAAGCATCCAAAACATTGACGACATATCCTAACTCCCGAAGTTTCACTAAATCGCTGTAAAGGCGCTCAAATTGTGCTAAAAACTCCTCACCATACTCCGGCAGGGCATACCCGTTTTTGATGATCTCAATTTTGGCGTAACGTTCCAAGATTTCACTCATCGCCTGAACCTGTGCTTCTTGCACCGTATTTCCCGTTGCCAGTCCATTACTTACGTAGAGATTGCTGAGGATATTGATCGGGAAATGGACAATCTCCTCTGTCCCCATTTTTTTAAACGGCAAGGCGACAATTTTATCTTCGGTATCGCTGTTAAAATCGAGGAGTTCATCCATGCTCAGTTCACCGTTTGGATCGTACAACTCCATCAATTCGGCTGTTAAATACCCGCCATCCAGATCAAACTCCACCTCATCGGGATAATATTTTCGCGCAGGAAGATGAAAATCGATGAAAAAGTTGTTTGTTTGGAGCCGCTCTATATACTCTCCTAACGCGCTGGCTTTGGAAGCTTCCGAATATATCCCCTTTCCATTGGAATAGATGTGTTTAGGGGCTTCTACCGAAGCGAGATTGACCGAGTAACAGTGACCCAGCGGATGTTTTTCCTCTGAGTAGGTAACACGGCATCTCATATCCGATAGCACTGCTTCCATTTTTTTAATGGACTCTTCGACGGGGGCATTTTTGGAGACTAAATTCATTGATATCCTTGGTGGTTTTCTAATTCGCTGACGACTTGCCGCATTTTGAGCAACGAATCAGGGTTAAGAGAGATCGAATCGATCCCCTCTTCGACTAAAAATCGGGTGATTTCGGGATAATCGGATGGGGCTTGACCGCAAATGCCGATGTATTTTCCACGCTCTTTACACGCGCGTATCGCCATTGAGAGCATCCTCGTCACCGCTTCGTTACGCTCATCGAATACCGCCGCGACCAACGTACTGTCACGATCCACGCCGAGGGTGAGCTGGGTTAGATCGTTGGATCCGATACTGTAGCCATCAAATATTTCTAAAAACTGATCGGCCAAGATAACATTCGAGGGAATTTCGCACATGGCGTAGATTTCCAAGCCGTTTTCCCTCTGCACGAGACCCGCTTCATGCATCACCGCGATCGCCGCTCTCCCCTCATCAGGAGTACGGACAAAAGGGAGCATCACTTTCACATTGCTAAGCCCCATCTCATCTCGCACCCGTTTCAACGCTTCACACTCCCACTCAAATGCCTCTCGATACTGCTGCGAGTAATAACGGCTCGCTCCACGAAATCCGATCATCGGGTTCTCTTCATCGCTCTCAAACGCTGCACCACCGACCATGTGTTTGTATTCGTTCGATTTAAAATCACTGGTTCGTACGATAACAGGTCGAGGATAAAATGCAGCTGCTATCATCCCTACCCCCTCGGCGATCTTATCGATAAAAAATTTCTTCGGATCATCGTATCCGCGCATCGCAGAATGAACCGCTTTAGCATCCCGTATTTTCTTGCCGTTTGAGAGTTCCACCAATGCCATCGGATGGGCTTTGACATAATTGGTAATGATAAACTCCATCCGTGCCAACCCTACCCCGTCATTAGGCAGTTTTGCCACCTTAAATGCACTTTCGGGATTTCCGACGTTCATATAGAGCTTTGTTCTTGTCGGTGTGAGATTGCCCAAATCGATATAGGTGATTTCATACGGGATCTGTCCCTCATATACCTGCCCTATCTCCCCCTCAGCACAGCTCGCCGTAACGTCATCCCCATCATGGAGAAGTTCAGTCGCATTGATCGTCCCGACGATGGCTGGGACACCGATTTCACGTGCCACGATGGCGGCATGACATGTCCTTCCACCACGGTTTGTGATGACGGCAGAGGCTTTTTTCATGATCGGTTCCCAATCGGGATCGGTGATGTCGGCGACGAGAACATCTCCGATATTAAAGCGTTCCCCCTCGGCGGGAGAGTGGATAATCTTGACACACCCTGAGCCGATTTTCTCCCCGATCGCTTTGCCGCTGAGGAGTATTTTGGCGTTCACTTCCCCTTTGTAGCGATATTGTTCTAACGTGGTGTCACTGATCTTTTGGCTTTGCACTGTCTCAGGTCGAGCTTGAACGATGAACAGCTCACCGCTGAATCCATCTTTCGCCCACTCGATGTCCATAGGACGATAAATCCCTGCCTTTGTGCTGTAATGTTCTTCAATCGTTAGTGCATAACGGGCAAGTGTCGCCACCTCTTCATCGTTAATCGAAAATCGATTTTGGAGATCTTTTGGGGTGGAAAGGTTCATCGTATGGTGACGTTCATCATAGGTCATTGTGAGGGCTTTCGAACCTAGCTGACGTTTAAGAATCGTCATTTTCCCCTCACGCAGTGTCGGTTTAAACACATAAAACTCATCGGGATTCACTCGCCCGCCGACGATATTCTCCCCTAACCCGTAGATCGAGTTGATGAGGATCAGATTTTCCGAGCCGTTCTCAGTATCGATCGTAAACATCACCCCGCTGCTAGCTAAATCGCTTCGCACCATTTTCTGTACCGTCACCGAGAGTGCGACGTGAAAGTGATCATACCCTCGGCTGTGACGATAGCTGATTGCACGATCGGTAAAAAGAGAGGCAAAACAACGCTTCACATGTTCGATCAGCATCGTTTCCCCGCGTACATTGAGATAACTCTCCTGCTGACCCGCGAAACTTGCATCAGGTAAATCCTCAGCAGTAGCAGAGGAGCGCACTGCCACGTCCACAGAAGCCATAGAATATTCAGTTTCCATAAGACGATAACTCTCTGCGATTTCCGCTTTTAGCGCCTCGGGCATTTCACCGCTTAGCATCAACGTCCGGATAGAGTCTCCGCATCGATTGAGTGCTTCAATATTGCTCAGATCCACCCCTTCGAAAAAATGGCGGATTTTCGGTTCAAAATCATTATGCCCTATAAAGAGACGATACCCATCAGCAGTCACAGCAAATCCCTCAGGGACTTTAACCCCAAGCGGTTTAAGAGAACTAATCATCTCTCCTAAAGAGGCATTTTTACCCCCAACCAGTGCGACATCCTCAATCCCGAGTGAATCCAATGTACGAATATAGTCCATAGATACCCCTTTCAACGTCATTAGTATCTGTAGAATAGCATATAATACGTTTATCTTTTATCGGAAAACCTATGCACACGATTATTTTAACGACTCTCAATGCTCGCTATGCCCATACCGCACTGGGATTGCGCTATCTCTATGCCAACTTGCATGAACTGCAACCGATGACAAAAATTATCGAATTCACGATGAACGAGCAGATACAGAGCATCACTGAAGATCTCCTCAAACACTCCCCTCGCATCATCGGAATCGGTGTCTATATTTGGAACGCATCGCAAACCTCTGAACTGATCCAAACAATCAAAAAAGTCTCCCCCCAAACCATCATCGTCCTCGGAGGGCCTGAAGCGGGATATCTCCCTCATCGGGTTGATTTCAGCAAGGCTGACTATATCATCAGTGGTGAAGGAGAGGTGGCGTTTTATGAGTTGTGTAAGAATATCCTTGACAATAATCCACCGGAAGAACATTTCATCAAAGCCCCGCTTCCCGATTTAAAATCAATCAACCTCCCCTATTCAGCTTTTAATGACGAAGACGTAGCTCACCGTTACATCTACGTCGAAGCCTCACGCGGCTGTCCGTTCGAATGCGAATTCTGCCTCTCCTCCATCGATGAAAAGGTACGCAATTTCCCCCTCGATCAGCTCCTCGAAGAGTTTGAAACCCTTTGGCAGCGCGGAGCGAGAAGTTTCAAATTCATCGACCGTACCTTTAATCTCAACATGACATTTGCAAACCGCATCCTCGACTTTTTCCTCTCCAAAGAGCCACCCTACTTTGCGCATTTCGAGGTGATCCCCGATCATTTCCCTGATGTGCTCAAAGAGAAAATAAAGCAGTTTCCAGCAGGATCGCTCCAACTCGAAATCGGTATCCAAACCCTCGATCCCATCATCGCAAAAGGGATCAACCGTCCTCTGAAATTAGAGAAGATTTTTGACAATCTCCACTTTTTAGAAAATGAGACTTCCGCACACATGCACCTCGATCTCATCGTCGGATTACCGGGAGAGAGCATTGAGGGATTCGGACGAAACCTCGATAAACTCGTCTCCCTTACCCATAGTGAAATCCAAATCGGGATTTTGAAAAATCTCTCAGGTACTACCCTCTCTCGACACGATCAAGCTCACGGAATGGTATACAGTGATATACCACCCTACGATATACTCCAAAATAATCTCCTCAGTTTTGAGCAGATACAAAAGATGAAACGGTTTGCCCGTTTTTGGGATATTTTTTACAACAGCGGAAGTTTTACTAAAACCGTTCCGTTGTTGTGGACACCTCCCGTCATTCCCGCGAAGGCGGGAATCCAGCTGGATCCCCGGAACAAGTCCGAGGATGACGAAATACCTGAAGTCTTTAAAAATTTCTACGCCTTTAGCCTCTGGATCTACACCCAAACCCTCTCGACCTGGAAAATTTCATTAGAGCGTCAAATTGCATTGATACATGCCTATCTGTGTGAACATCATGATAAAGAGATCGTCGAAGCGGCACTCGTTGAAGATTTAGCACAACGTCCTGAAAAAACGATCCCATTTTTTCTACGACAATCAACCCAAGAGAAAAAAGAGAAAGAGGCAAAAGCAGTTACACCGAAACGGCAGGCGAAAAGGATTTAAAAAAGAGTGTGTTGAGAGGGCCTGAGGGTGACGAATCCTCAGGCGGAAAGCTTAACATAAGGAGAATGTTGTGGGCCCGAAGGCCCTGAAGGAAATTATCCTAGAGGATAAATTAGAATTTCAAAGAAGCGATAAGACGTAATGTATTATTATCACGTCCATTATAAAAATTGTTACTTGCAGCTTGGAAATTAGGAGTAGCAACATCTGTCGCTTTATCATCATTGCTAACTTGTGTATAAATAGCTGTCAAACCAAGTGGCCCAACTTTTCCGCTTGCAGTTACATCCCATGCTGAAATATCATTCCCACTGATACCATGAGTATCACTTGCATCACAATAGCTTGCACCTAAAGTTACACCAGGGACCATTTTAGTTGATGCACCGACTTTCCATGCTTTTGTTCCAGCAGTTGTAACGATACCATCCATATAGATTGAGCCATCACCGGTGTAAATCTTGGTTTTATCAGCAGTAGATACGTTTGCAAAGCTTCCAGACTGTCCATCTTTATCAGCTTTTGAATATGCAGCATAAACATTAAATCCAGCTACATCTGTAGCAGCTTTAACAGCCCAGATTGATGATGCGTCAGTATTAGCGGCATCGGCATCCAAGTTAGCATATTGCACACCAACATCAACCATATTCATAACTTTAGAATCAGCTTGCAACCAATAAGCTTGAGCTGTATCAACTACATTATAATACCAAGCTTGTACCGTAGTATTTGGAAGTGATTTATTAATTGCACCAAATGCGTATGCGCCATCAGAAGCAAAAGTGTTGTATGTCTTCAATTGTGCAACATATCCTGCTCCACCAGAACCTCCTACGTAATTAGTACCATTATGCTTACCAACCCATGCAGCTACCAACGTGGTATCTTGAAGATCGTTATTTAACACTACCGCTGCATCAAATGTATTTTTAATCAAATTCCATTTTTCAGTAAATGCTAATGGTGTATCAAGTTCTTGACGACCAATTTTGAATGTTGTTTTCCCTAATGTTGCTGCCATCCAAAGTTGAGACATAGCTGCCGCATCATCAGCGTATGTAGCATCTGTACCAACGCTTCCACCCTGCATAACATTACTAACAAGATTGTTTTCTAATCCTAGAGTTGAGAATCCTTGTACTTCAGCACCTGCACTGATACCAGTCGTAAGATCAGCAGTTGCTCCTACAGTAAATGACAAACCACCTGAAGCTGCACCACCATATGAAGCACCAGTAATATTCCCTGTTCCTTGTTCAAACATACCAGTTTCTTTACCAGCATCACCTGCATTCGTTTCCCAATCCGCAGTTTGGTAAATTAATTTAGTTTCACCGCTCACTTTTACATTATCAATCGCGAACGCGCTTGTTCCCAAAGCCATTACAGCTACTAGACTAAGTTTTCCTAATTTCATTCATTCTCCTTCAAGAAACCGTTCGAGATAAGATTTACTTATTCCGAATCATGCAGTCATCATAACAATTATTTCTTAAAGATTTCTTGATTTATATAGGATTTTATAATATTACGGACAAATTTGTAAGAGCGTGAGACAAAATTGTGATAAAAAGCGTCACATAAGAAAAATAAATTTACAAAAATAATTATAAATTAGAAAAATAAATGATTGGATAATAAGAAAAGCTTAAAATGGATCCCCCGATCAGGTCGGGGATGACGAGAAAGGAGGGAAAATTACCAGTTACGGATGCGGATATGGCAAGAGGTACATTGTTTAAGCAGTTGCGTATAATCATCCAATGCATTATCCATACGACCGGCTTCAATTGAGACAATCATATCGTCCGAATACATATGGAGCATTTGCGCAGTTTTTTGGGCAAATTTATACGCATACACCTGATCTTTCGGGAGGATTGATTTTACCTCTTCTCCCTCTAATGATTTGAGAGTCCCTTGAAGTTTTTTCACCCCTGCTTTCATCTCATCAGTCGAGCTATATAAACCGCCGCGTTGGATTTGCTCCATCGCATCCATCATTGTACGCATATCTTTCATGAGTTCCAAACGAGGATCGGCTTTAGGCGCCGCTGCTTCCAATGAACCGACCAGTAAACTTCCGATAGCGAATGCTGCTAATACTTTTTTCATACATAACCCCTTTTTAGTATTGGATAACTTCTTTGGTAAATTCAGTGAGTTTTACCGTTTTAGCAGAAATTGAGACCAACTTTTTCGCTTCTGCCGGTCCGCCGTAAAACTGTTTCATTTCAGGTCGGAACTCTTTGAAATAGTCATGAAATTTATCCTGTCCTAAAATACCCACTGCCCAAAGAGTGTCATCAGCCGCATGTTCCAATACTACCGCTTGAAGAGGTTGAGTTGCAGCACCTCCGAGGACTTTAGCCCCTGCACCCGCATCAAAAGCAGAAAGGTGAGAGGAACAAACGATGACTCCCCCTTTTTCATATGCCATTGTTTTCCCTGAAGCTGGAACATACGTAATAAAACTGTCATTTGGCGTTGGATGGGTCATTTGGTGCGTACAGATTGCAACATACGCTACAATTGTACGATCTTTGCCCACACCGCTTTTCCAAAGATACGTTTCACCGCCATCTGATTTTAGCTCAACATTTTGCGATGTCGGTTTTGGAAGGTTTACCAACATACAAGGAGTTGAAGTATACGGATAATTAAAAATATACGTTGTCTCTTTCATAAGAGCTGATGCTTTGATCGGTGCTCCGGCTGCATCAAGCAGCTGTGTTTTTTCATATGCTTTAAACAAACGTCCATCATCAGCATACAAATTGCCGCGAATCAATGAAGGGTTAACTGCAACAACTGTTGCACTGGCAGCTACCACTTTTAAAAAATTTCTTCTATCCATGAGTGTATCCGTATTGTGTGATTTTATGAGTAAAGTTTAGCAGATTTTTTAGCAAAAAAAGATAATTCTATCGTCATTCCCGTGAAGACGGGAATCTAGCTCGATACCCGCTAGGCGGGTATGACGAAATTTAGTATGACTTAACTAAACAAGTCGCGCATTGCACCTTTGTACCAGTCGCGGTTTGCTTTCGCAAGACCAGTTGTACGGAATTTACCTGTTTTTTCATCTTTAGGTACTGAACCTTTAGAACCGATAACCGGACCTGCAACCATGAACTCATGGTTAACCATAATAGACTCTTCAGGGTTTGATCCAACCATAGAGTAACAAACGTTTGCACTTTTGTATGGGAGAGCTGACGCAACACTGTATGATTTACCGTGGAGAACGTGAGCAATCTCTTTAGCACACTCTTTACCTGACCAGATCGCAGATTGACCGCTTGGTGGGATACCATGACCCACAACGTCACCGACAGCATAAACCGCTTTGTCTGTAGCTGTTTGGAATGAAACCGGTTTTTCAGGGCTGGTTGCCATTTTAACTTTTTTGAATCCATCAGGAGTAACAGCGACACCTGCCATCTCAATGACCGGATTAGACATGTTATGAGGGATAAAGTTGAATACACCGTATTTAATGGTTTTAGTCGTTTTAGTCCCTTCAACATCATCTTTGTCTTTGAACACAGTTTGAACGTACGTGATCTCTTTTTTGTCAAAATCGACATCAGAAATTTTACAATTGCTTTCGTGAACCACTTGACCTTTGTTAATCTCAGCCCATGCTTCTTTGAACGCTGCACCTTTTGCGATTTCAGCAGTTTCATTGAGGATAATAACTTTACCGGTCAACCCCTCTTTTTGCATGTGGTTTGCGATCATACTTGCACGCTCGAACGGTGCCGGAGGACAACGATATTTACCCGCTGGAACTGTGATAACAACATCACCCTCTTCCATACCTTTAACCAAACGATCCAACGCTACGTGCTCACCACCCGGAACCAATGCAGCCGGAGCTACGCGACGAGCTTTTGCGATTTTTGCATCAGACCATGTAGGGAATTGACCTTTGTAGTTGTAATCGATTCCAGGTGCAAGAACGAGGATATCGTAACCGACTCCACCTTTAGAGGTATGAACCACTTTCGCTTCACGGTCGATTCCTGTAACAACTGCTGTCAACATTCCGTATCCGTTTTTCTCAATCGCTTGTGAATAGTCATGTGTTAATGTATTAAGATTGAAACCCTCAATCCCACCGAGATTCGAGTTAGAGAGCGGACAAGACATAAAGCTGTCATTTTTTTCGATAATCGCAACATCGAATTTAGGATCAATTTTTTTCAATTCTTTAGCAACGGTCAAACCGCCCCAGCCTCCACCGATGATAACCACTTGATGCTTACCGAGCATTTTGCCTGCTGCACCTTGTGCACCTGGAGTTGCACCAGTAGCTGCTGTACAACCGGTTACAGCAGCTGCTGCTGCGCTAAGACCGGCGAATTTGAGTAAGTCACGTCTTGAAATGTTCATAATGAGTCTCCTTCATTGTATGCAATATCGATTGCGAATCTTGAATTATCGCTGGGGATATCATAATCGTGTTATTCTTAAATATTTATAAGAAATAGTAAAATGTATCAAAAAATGCCAAATAAGATATTATTATATAATTTCGAGTGATAAAAATGTGATGTATGCCAAGGATTGCTATTATATGGTATCATGTCATTATGTTTAAAAGGGAGATTTTGGATGAAAATTGAAGAGTGCACCTCATTAAATGAAGTACGTAACCATATTGACCAACTAGACGATCAGATTGTCGAGTTAATCGCCGCTCGTAACGGCTATGTTAAACAAGCGGCAAATTTTAAACACTCAATCGAAGAGATCAAAGCCAACGAGAGAATGGAAGCGGTCATGGATCGTGTCCGTAATCGTGCTATGGAGTTTGGTGTTTCTCCGAATCTTCTTACAAAGCTTTACGGCATTATGATCGATGCAATGGTTGAGGCGGAGATTTCAGAGTTTAGGAATGCAAAGTCCCTTTAAAACCGCGTCACTTCCCCGCGGCAAATTGCCATCACCACTTTCCCTTTTAATGTCTCATTTTTGTAAAGACTGTGGTGATGCGGCACTTCGAAGCTCTCTTGTGTATCAAACAAAATACAATCGCACGCCAGACCGACACTGATTTCACCGCTCACGATACCGATATGACGTGCAGGAGCATGAGAAGCTATACGTATCAGTTCAGAGAAAGAGATCGTTTTAGTCTCTACCAAATACGTATAAAGTAACGGCAAGTATTCTGTAATAGAAGTTGTCCCTACATGTGCATCGTAAAATGTGATATCTTTATGAATATCGGAATTAGGCTGATGCAACGCGCTCAAAGAATGAATTCTCCCATTTTGAAGCGCCTCGATCAATTGAAGCCGTTTAGTTTCATTTACCAAGGGAGGATTTATTTTTGCATCGGTATCAAATCCAACACACGCTGAATCGTTTTTAAAGAGGTGATGAATAGAGACTTCACACTCTACGTCTATATTATTTTTACGTGCCTCTGCAATCAGTTCGATCGATCTTGGCTCAGTAATGCTTTTAAATACGATTTTAATCCCAAAATAACGGGCAATTTCGATCATCGCCGCAACATGCACTACCTCAGAGAGGGGTGATATCCCCGGTAACCCAAGCTGTGATGCGACAGCACCATCGCTCATAACACCACTCTCTATAAAACTTTTCTCTTCAGCTTTATAAAAGAGTGCTTTATTGGCCATTTTCAAATATTGTGCGATGCGAGTAATAAGATTGTAATCACTGATAGTAGAAGTGTGTACTGATACGCACCCTTTTTTGAGCATGATGGCAATATTGCTCAGGGTTCCTGATTCACTCAAAGCACTCACAGCCGATTCGATCGTAGCACCATGAGATGAACAACGATGTTGTTGAACAAACTCAAGTGTAATTTCATTATCGATACGAGGTGTCGAATCGCTGGCCAAAACAGCTGTAGTCACACCTCCGCTTAGAGCTCGACGTGAAAGTTTTTCCAAATTAGTCCGACTGAGCTGAGCATCTTTTAACCGTACATCAGTATCGACAAGACCGGGAATCAAATAACACCCATCCGCACGAACAATATCATCTCCACTGAGATTATCGCCAATGCGGGTAATAATCCCCTCTTCTATCTGAATGTCAGCATGACGTTCTCCGTTGATATCACAGATAATTGCTCCCGATATGATCATAGAGTGCTCCCGTTAGGTATAATTACGCAATTTTAGTCAAAGAAATGTTATAAAAAGGGTACGTGTGGTTAAAATCATCCTTTTTTTGATTCCAATGCTCCTTTATGGGGGTGGTGACCTCTATAAAGTAGGGAAAAATCTCTATTTTTCAAAAGGGTGCAGCGGATGCCATGGTATATCGGCGAGCGGTTCCAATTTATATCCCGCCCTCGCCTATCGGCGCAAACCGTTTTTGACCTCCAAGCTCAAAAACTACCGCTCAAAACAAGGAACTACACAACAATCTCAAATGATGATCCCTTTTGCCATGGGACTCAGTGATAACGAGATCGAGGCGCTTACTACATTTCTCAGTGACTATCATGAATCTAAAAGCAATTATAAAAGCGATACATCTACACGAGGAGACGGAGGATCATGAAATTACTCGTCAGCGCATTAGAACACTCCGCTAACGTTCATCTCACCTATTTAGTAAAAGAGCTCGGAAGTGATGTCCAATTATCGGGTATTTTTGACAGCTCTCTAGGAGAGAGCATCGTCGATTTACGCTCCACTTCGGTGATGGGATTTGTCGATGCGATTAAAAAACTCCCGTTCTTTTTTCGTCTCAAAGATCAAATGGTTGAACTTGCCGGTAGTGTGGATAAAGTCCTGCTCATCGATTCTTCTGGATTTAACCTCCCCCTCGCCAAAGCGATCCGCAAACGCTACCCCGACAAAGAGATTATCTACTATATCCTCCCACAGGCATGGGCATGGAAGAAAAAACGGATTCCTGTTTTAGAAAAAACGATCACTAAACTTTGTTCAATATTGCCTTTTGAACCTTCGTATTATTCACCCAATGCCCCTATCGAATACGTCGGGCATCCTCTCCTAGATGAAATAACCCTTCGAAAAGAGAATCTAACACCGAGCGACAAAATCACCTTTATGCCCGGAAGTCGCCCAGGAGAGATCAAGCGTCTCATGCCAATTTTCCGCGAATTACGCCCGATGTTGAACTCACGTGCGATTATTGTCATCCCTCCCCATTTTACCGCGGATCAAATCGCCGATCTTTATGGCGACATTTCTACTTTTGAGATCACTCACGAAGCCCATCAAAGCCTCGCAGAATCCGATTTTGCTTTTATTTGCAGCGGTACGGCTACCCTAGAAGCCTCTTTGATCGGTACCCCTTTTATCCTCGCTTACATCGCTAAATCACTCGATTACGCCATCGCTTCTAGATTGGTAAAACTCGATTATGTCGGATTGGGAAATATTCTTTTTTCACACAAATTCGGCCGAAAATTACACCCTGAGTTTCTTCAAAACTCCGTCAATGCTCAAAATCTGTATAATGCGTATCAACAAATGGATAAAAACGTATTTTTCAACGATGCTAGAACCCTCCGTGAACTCTTAGGACATGGAAGCGCTGCACGCATGAGTCACATTATCAAGGATACCAATGCTTAGAATATTTTCATGGATGAAAGCCAAATGTCGAGATTTTACCAATGAGAAAATCATCCCTTATACATTTACTTTGAGTGATGATCCGATGCTCTTTCGAGATCTCCTCAAAACCAATAAAATGTATCAAGAAGGGCTGAAACTAGAGGGAAAAATTCCTGGATTTCGCCTCAGTATAGGACGAAGCTATCTTGTCTTTATTGCCCTTTGGCATCTGATTTTGCTCCCTGCATCGGCACTTTTCCATGCTGTTTTGGCAAAAATAGATTGTCATTTGCTCATTTTAATGGCGATATTATTTACGGGGATGTTTTTTGCAACCTATGCCATCTTCAAAGAGTATTTAATCGATACGGTTGCATTACGGATTATCAAAAACGGATGGGAAAATCACTTTCCCCATTTTGATTATGATTTACATGCCAAAGAGGTAGGAAAAATTTACTCCGAAGCATTGGAAAAAGAGATACCGCATAAAAATCTGCAGCTCTATATTTTAGATAGATTGGTAGAAGTGAAAAAGTAACTAACGTTTACTTTTTCATCTTCCCCAAAATCCCCATAAAGGTTGAAACATTTGCTCCACCGTCATGGCGACCGACTTTTTTCCCTTTTGCATCCAAGAAATGAAACGTCGGTGTTCCGATATACCCTAGCCCATCAGGGATAAAGTCTTTGTGAATATCGAGGTGTACCGGAACGAAATTTTTCTGAATTTCATTTTCCACCGCTTTCTCTTCGAAAACAATATCGTTCATATACTCACACGCGGGACACTCTTCCCGTGAGAGCATAACCATCACTTTTTTCTTCTCTTTTGCTGCTTGAGACAATGCTGCATCATACGACGATGCCCATTTTAGTTCCGCCATTGCACAGCCCGCCATTACGGATAAGAGTAAAAATATTTTTCCCATTAGATCTCTCCTAAGTGTTTTAAAAATTCTTGCGGCTCTTTAAATCCGACGATATCAGCACTTTTTACCCGTTCACCATTTTCATCGAAAAATAAAATCGCCGGAGGGCCGAAAATACCGTATTTAGTGCTGATCGCCTTTGCGGCTTCGTCATTGGCGGTCAAATCGACTTGAACTAGAACATAATTGTCCATTGCCGTCTTGACCGTGTCGTTGCTAAACGTTTTTTCTTCCAACTCTTTACACGCTGTGCACCAGTCAGCATAAAAATCGACCATCACTTTTTTCCCTTTGTTCTCCGCCAAAATGGCATCCAACTCTTCGATCGAGGTGATTTTTTCAAATGTTTTATGTTTAGCTTCTATGACTGAGGCTTGTGCTTCTTTATTCGGTAAAAATGGGTCCAAAGGATGAAGCGGATTTTTTGCCCCGCTCATACCACCCAACAGTAATGACATACCATAGAGAAGGATAATAAGCCCCAACGCTTTTTTATTCGCGCGGCCGCAACGGATACAACGCCCTCGTATCGGCTCTAACGCTCCGATATTGATCGCAACAAAAATCGCTAAAGCTCCCCAGAGCATCATCGAAATATTTTCATCGAGAATACGGCTGATCATCCAAATCGAAATTCCGATCAGCATCACCCCGAAAATCGATTTAACACTGTCCATCCAGACACCCGGACGAGGCATAAATTTCCCGGCACTTGTTCCAATCGCCACCAAAGGCAGCCCCATACCGATACTAAGAGCGAACAGCGCCGCACCGCCGAGCAATGCATCACCCGTTTGCCCGATGTAGATGAGAGCCCCAGCCAGTGGTGCTGCCACGCACGGCCCGACGATCAATGCGGAGAGGAATCCCATGATTGCCACACCGATCACACCGCTGCGTTGTCCGCTGATTTTGGTAATACGAGACTGAATAGCATTGGGAATTTGAAGCTCAAAGAGATCAAACATTGACATCGCTAATACGACGAAAATTAATGAAAAGAGAGTGATAATCCACGGTGTTTGAAACGCCGCTTGTAAATTTGCCCCGAACAACCCTGCCAAAACCCCTGCAATTGTATACGCAACTGCCATAGATAAGACATACACTACTGAGAGCCAAAATGCCCGTTTCGTCCCAATCCCCCCTTGTGAAACAATGACCGATGAGATAATCGGGATCATAGGGAAGACGCATGGTGTCAGCGCCAAAAGGAGACCAAATCCGAAAAAGCTCAGCAATATAAACCAAAGGCTCCCCCCCTCAATTACTTGTGCGATCTGATCGGTTTCAGACGATTTAGCCTCTTGTTTTACAGTTGGAAGATCAGACTCCACTGTATTTACTGCGGGAGCATTCAAAATGGAGTTGGCAGCCTTATCGCTGCTTGGCAATTTATCGACAAAAACATCAACAGTGAGTTCTTTAGTCATAGGTTCATAACAAAGACCTGCGGATGAGCATCCCTGATAAGAGAGTTTGACTTTAACCTGCTGTTTTCCTGTTAGATCACCGTTTTTTCCGAGTTTAATGCGTATTGCAGGAGAAGATTCGTAAACGCGTTCCCCATCATGTTCTACCGCATCCTCCATACTAATCGATGCGAAATTGATTCCGTCTTTTGGATCGGCATCTTCGACTTTCAGCTTATCGGCATAAACATATATTTGGTCCCCTAACTCTATCTCAACACCAACAGTAGAATCATCTATCAAGCTGATCTTGGGTTTAAATGCTTCATCAGGCTGTAAAAAACCTACCGCCCAAACATTTAACGAAATAAGTAAAAACAATAGTACACGCATATATAACCTTCGTAAAAAATCGTCTCTATTTTATCACAATTAGCTGTAGTGAAACTCAGTGAGAAACATTGTTAATATTTTTCAGCTTATCCATAGCCTCAAATGCTACACTACACACAATATTAATTCGGAGCCTTTCATGTCCAACCGCCTCGCACTCGAAGATTCCCCCTATCTCCAACAACATAAAGACAATCCGCTAGAGTGGTATCCTTGGTGTGACGAAGCGTTTGAAAAAGCTCGCAGTGAACACAAAGCGATATTTATCTCCATCGGATACAGCAGCTGTCATTGGTGTCATGTGATGGAACATGAGGTATTTGAAAATCGTGAGATTGCCGAATTTGTAAACCAACATTTTGTCTGTATCAAAGTAGACCGTGAAGAGCGCCCCGACATCGATAAACATTACCAAGAGCTTCATAATCTCCTCAACCGACGCGCAGGAGGATGGCCTCTCTCTATTTTCTGTACCCCGCAGAACAAACCCTTTTACGCTGCTACCTATATCCCTCCCTACAACAAAGAGCGAATGATGGGATTTAGCGAGCTCACTGCCATCATCGCCGAAAAAGTGGCTCAAAATGACGAGAAACTATTTCAAAACGCCGATGAGATCACCGGATACCTCCGTCCTAAAAATGAGCCGGTACAGGCAACAGCATTAAATGATAAAATCATCACCCAATTCACCCTCCAAGCACAACATAATTACGATGAGATCAACGGCGGATTTTCCAAATCTCCGAAATTTCCCCATGTCTCTACCCTCAAAACGCTTCTTACGATCGACAGGCTCCAAAGCGATCCAAAAATCAAAACGATTCTGACCCATACACTTGATTCTATGGCATTGGGAGGATTGTACGATCACATCGACGGCGGATTTTGCCGCTACAGCACCGATGAATCATGGCTCGTTCCCCATTTCGAAAAGATGACCTATGATAATGCCCTCCTCTGTGGACTCTATGCAGAGGTCGGGATGGTGTATCACAATGAACGATACCTCAAAATCGCCAAAGAGAGCGCCGATTTTATGATCAAATTTATGATGGAAGATGATCTCTTTTACAGCGCCAGCGATGCCGACAGTGAGGGGGAGGAGGGGAAATATTTCATCTACACCTACGATGAAATCATTACGGCACTCAAAACCCTATCGATACCGAATGCGGACAAAGCGGCGCGATCCATCGGAGCAATAAAGGAGGGGAATTTTGAGGGACATACGATCATCCGTCTCTCTGCGAATGATCGCCCTGAGTGGTTTGAACCTTTTTGCCGTGAGCTGCGTGTTTTACGTCAGAGCAGAGCCTATCCGTTTATCGACCGAAAAGTGATCACGGCATGGAATGCGATGATGATTCAAGCATTATTTGTTCTGGGGAAATCAGAGTGCACTTATAAAGAGCAAGCAATCCGTTCCCTCGATAAACTCAAAGCAACGATGTTTTTAGACCATCAGCTCAAACACTCAGCCCTTATCCATAAAACACCGAAAATCGATGCTTTTTTAGAGGATTACGCTTATCTGTGCAGTACATTGATCGAAGGGTATCAATCAACCTTGAATGAGAGCTATCTTATCGATGCACAGCGATTTGCCAACAAAGCGCTGGAACTCTTTTACGAAGAGGGAAAATGGTATTTTAGCAAAGGAGCATTCACAACCGTTGCGGAGCTTGACGATGGTACTTATCCCAGTGCACTTGGGGTGATGGTGAGTGTATTACAAAGTTTAGGGGTCCTTATCGATCCTAAATACCGCCATTTTGCCTTTAAAAGTCTCGAATACGTTTCTCTGAAACTGATGAAAACACCGATTTATTATCCATTTTTAAGTGGTGAAGCAATACGCTATCTCAATGAACAGCGTCTCATCAAAAGCAGTTCGCTCAATTTATCTCAAATGACTCAGATTCTAAATTACCCCTTTGTACTGCTTAAAAATGATGAATCTCTCGATGAATTCACGATTTGCGGTGAAAGTTCTTGTTTTGCAGCGACCAAAGAGAGTCACAATCTTGACGAATTAATTGCATCAACGCTATAATCGACCATTACAAGGAGTTACACAATGGGCGCAAAACACTCTATGGCAGCAACAGAAATTGCCGAAGCTGAAAAGTTAGAAGATATCGTGCATGAAGATCGACGTAAAGACAGTGTGATCCCACTAGATGACAAACGTAAACAAAGCGGAAAAGAAGAGAGATATCCGGTTTGGATCAAGCAATCAGTACTAGAGTACGAAGAAGAACTTAAATCTCTACAAATTGAACTTCTCAAACTTCAAAATCATGTCAAAGACCAAGGACTCAAAATTCTCATGATTTTTGAAGGACGTGATGCTGCAGGAAAAGGGGGAACGATCAAACGGATCACCGAGCACCTTAATCCACGCGGTGCCCGTGTTGTAGCGCTCGACAAACCTTCCGATGTTGAAAAAACCCAATGGTATTTTCAACGATATTCTCAATACCTGCCAAGTGCAGGTGAAATTGTCCTCTTTGACCGCAGCTGGTATAACCGTGCTGGAGTTGAGCCCGTTATGGGGTTTTGTACTCCCGAGGAGCACCAAGAGTTTTTGAACCATGTTAGCGAATTCGAACGGATGCTTGTTAACTCTGGGATCATCCTCTTTAAATTCTATTTTTCTGTCTCAAAAGCTGAACAAGCAAAACGATTCAAAGAGCGCAAAACCGACCCGCTAAAGCAGTTCAAACTCTCTCCTGTCGATGCAAAATCACAAGAATTATGGGAAAAATATACTGGGGTAAAACTCTCTATGCTCAAAGCTTCCCATACTGGTACCGCTCCATGGATTATCATACGATCGGATAACAAGAAAAAAGCCCGTATCAACTGCATCAAACATATACTATCGAGCGTCCAATACCCATCCAAAAATCCACCGGATCTTAAAACATCGAAAAAAATCCTAATCTGGGGTGATGAAGAGATCAAACTGATGGAAACCACGATGCTAACCAAAGAGGGAAAAGCGTTACAAAAGAATGGATGAAGATTGCTTCATCTTAGAAGCGAAAAAAGCAAAAAAGAGCTCACACACCCTTTAGGGTATGGGGCTCTATTGAAATCAGAGATTAAAGAAAACTAAGGATTTCAACTTCGATGTTCTCTTTGTCAATTACAGTTGGTTGAGCCACCGGTTTTGAAAATAGCCCTTGTATCATCGCAGGAATTGGTGTAGCAGCCGTTTTGCTGATCGATTCGAGCGCATTAATATCATTCGCATCTTTTTCACCTGTTAATGCATTGGCAATCGTTGGAGAAAATTTCGTCCATTCCGCCGTTGAGTACACAATCGTCTTAATCGGTTTGGTCGCACAGCAATCGTATGCTTTGAAACAGGTCGCCGTGTGAGGATCCATCAGATAGCCACTATCAAACGCCTCTTTGATATACGCTTTCCCCTCAGCCCCGTTACAATAGTCGGCAGCAAAAAGGGTCTGTAGTTTCATCGTTTCATCATCATTAAGGGCATAAAAACGGTTCGTCTCCAATCCGCTCATCAACTCTTTTGTACGCTCATTTCCGAAAAGATCATACAAAATACGTTCAACATTACTCGAGATCAAAATATCCATCGCCGGAGAGGTCGTTGCGACAACATGTTCACCGCGCAAATCATAATGTCCCGTATTGATCAGACGGGTGAGGACGTTGTTTTCATTGGAAGCGATAATAATTTTTTCAACCGGAAGACCCATTTTAAACGCGTAATATCCACCGAGTGCATTTCCGAAATTTCCGCTCGGAACATCGAGATAAACTTTTTCGCCGATCGTAATGACATTTTGACGAACCAATTCGAGATAGCTGTGAATATGATAGATAATTTGGAAAATAATACGTCCAAAATTAACCGAGTTTGCCGCAGAGAGGGAGATGTTTTTTGCTTTGAGAGCCGCTTTAAATGTTTGTGATCCAAGAAGTCGTTTCAAAGCACTTTGAGCATCGTCAAAATCACCGTGAATCCCGATTACCTTGAGGTTACTCGCGTCTTCCGTCACCATTTGAAGACGCTGAACATCCGATGTTCCCCCATCGGGATAGAGGCACGCAACACGAACGTTCGCTCTATTTTTAAACGTCTCCAGTGCCGCAGGACCGGTATCCCCACTGGTCGCTGCCAAAATGAGATACTCTTCGCCACGTTTTTGGGCGATCGAGCTGAGAACCACACCGAAAGGCTGAAGTGCCATATCTTTGAACGCACGGGTCGGCCCATGATAGAGTTCACTGACATAGAGATCATCACGTACTTTTACAACAGGGACGGGATTGGAAGGATCATCAAACTTATCATAAAGAGAGAGAGCTTCATCGATCACAGTGGGGTCGATATCGATTGAGAGCGTCGTTAATAAATCTTTGGCAAGCTCCTTATAGCTTGAATCCAAATGTTTTGTCAGAAACGCTTCACCGAGATTCGGAAGTTCGCTGGGAACATATAATCCGCCGAATGAAGCAATAGGACTTAGAATCGCCTCTGAGAAAGTAACTTGCTGTGGATGAATTCCGTCATTTCCGCGTGTTTCGATAAATTTCATGGGTTCACTTTATAAAATTTTTGTGATTATAGCAAAGCACCTCTCAGGGAACGCTTAGAGGGTGATTTGTGTTCCTACTCCCTCAGAGGTAAACATTTCAAGTAATATCGCATGTTCAATCCGTCCGTCGATAATGTGTGCTTTTTTCACACCCATATCGACCGCTTCGAGGCATGAATCGACTTTGGGTACCATCCCGCCGATAATCGTTCCATCCGCTTTGAGTACTTCAACCTCAGCTTCACTCAACGTTGAAAAAAGTTCTTTCTCTTTGTTTAGAACACCCGGAGTATCGGTCATAAAGATCACTTTACATGCACCGATCGCCGCCGCAACCGCTGATGCGGCGAGGTCGGCGTTGATGTTATACCCCGGATGACCGACGATCGGATCCGAACCGATTGGAGCGATGACAGGGATAAACCCTTCGCGCAAAAGATTATGAATTACTTCCGCATTAACACTCTCGACTCGCCCTGTGAGACCGAATTTGGCTTCGTCTTTTGGTTTTGCTTTTAGAAAATGGGCATCTTTACCGCTGATACCGATCGCTTTCGCACCATAAGAGTTGAGAAGTGAGGTGATCTCTTTGTTGATCTCACCGCTAAGTACCATCTCAACGATCCGCATCACTTCTGGGGTACTGACACGTTCGCCGTCGATAAATTCGGTCGGGATTTTCAGATCGCCTAGTAGCTGAGAGATACGGCTTCCGCCACCGTGTACGATCACCACTTTCACCCCGACGAGGTGGAGCAAAACGATATCTTGGGCAAATTTAGCTTTTAGCTCGTCGGAGGTTTGGGCTGATCCGCCGTATTTGATCACAACGATTTCATCACGAAACTCTTTAATGAACGGCATCGCGTCCATCAGAGTTTTGACTGTATCAATCTTTTTTTGCATCAGCATATTCCTTGAGGGTTTTTATAAGTGCTTCATCCAATTCGAGAGAAAGTTCCAAAACAGACAAATTCAGATTCATAGATGACATTTTAACAAAGTCTTTTGAAGTTACCAATAAGCTCGTAGCTCCGGTACGTTCCACGATCGCCTCGAGCTCCCACGGGGCGAAAAAATGGTGATCTTCAAAATAGATTTTTTCGATCACCTCCGGCAAAAACGGATCGAGACGTTCAGGTCGGGCTATCGCCGTTACCAATACCATTTTAGCAGTCGGGTTTTGGACGTTTACGAAGCGTTGAAACGATTTTCCCTCGTAGAGCATAATAACCTGTTTGTCATGCCACAATTTCTCCCGATACGCACCTGATGGAAGACAAAAGCGATTTGGTGTCTTAACATCGATCACTAAATCGAGCTTATCGATACGGTGCTTCCCGTATCCATCATCGAGAAGCACGACCTCACACCCCATCGACACCGCTTCCGCAATTGCTCGTTCTCGGATTTCACTGACAATGACGGTAGCATGTGGAAGGCTTATCGCATAGAGCATAGCCTCATCCCCACTTTTTATCACATCACAGAGAATCGTTGATTTATCTTTTACCACTATCATACCCTGACTTTTACGCCCGTATCCCCGCAAAACAATGGCCGGTTTTTCAAACTGCTTTGCGAGCTCTATGACTACAGGCGTTTTTCCGCTCCCGCCGACAGTCAAATTTCCGACACTTATTACAGGGATACCCATAAATTTTGGAGAGCTTTGGCGATATCGAATATAGGCGATGAAACAATAGATCCAGCTAAGAGGTAAAAGGGTAAAAGAGAGGATTTTTTGGATCAAAGAGGGGTGATAGAGATACGTTTCACCCCACTGAACGAACCAACGTTTCAAACGCGTGTTGCAGCTACGTCCAAAATTGCATCACAAATCTCTTCAACCTGATCATCGCTCAATGCAGCATAATTCGGGATAGAGAGTACTTGTTGATAGTTACGCAACGCAATCGGAAAGTCGTTTACACGTAACGAGTATTTAGACTTATAATAGCTCAACAGATGGAGCGGAATATAATGAAGTCCGCACTCAATCCCCCGAGCGGCTAACTCTCGTGCAAATGAATCACGGTTTTTATCCACTTTGATAATGTAAAGGGAATAGGGATGTTCCTCATTCGCAATAGGGAGTTTAATATGAGGAGCATCAGCCAAACGTTCATTGAAAATCTCTGCAATTTCACGTTGTCGCTCGATATTTTCATCTTGTTTTTCCAACTGCACAAGAATCGTAGCCGCATCGAGCGGACTCATCATGTATTGACTCCCGATATCGGTCACGTCATAGATGTATCCGAGAGCTTCATCATCGATCACCATGGCATGATTCCGAAGTGATTTGGCACGTTCCATAATCTCTTCATCATCACAGACCATCATTCCGCCGTTACAAACGTTACGTCGTAAATGGGGGCTAAAATCAAAGCAGGTGATATCAGCACCGGTTGAACCGATTTTTTGCCCGTTGTAGGTTGCACCAAGTGCATCGGAAGCGTCCTCAACAATTTTAACATCGTATTGTTTTGCGATGGTATACAAGCGATCCAACTCTACACTTTGTCCAGCAACATGAGAGACGATAACCGCTTTAAGTTTTTTGGATTTGTTTTCAGCCAAATAGGCTTCGAGTTTATCCAAATCAATGGTAAAGGTATCTGGGTTGATATCGATAAAAATCGGCTCGGCATCAAAATGGCGTACTACCTCTGGTACGGATGGATACGCATTAATTGAACAAAGAACTTTATCCCCTCGTTTGAGGTCAATCGCCAACATCGCCAAATGGAGTGCCGCCGTTCCATGTGAGGTTGCCAGTGCATACGAAGCACCAACATAGGACTCAAACGCCGCTTCTAAATCTTCGATAATATTCGGAGCTTCGCCATCGAGAACTTCATCAATCTTTTCACGCTCATCTCCGCCAACTTCGACACGATAAAATGGGATACTCATTTTTTTTCCTTTATAAGGTGATATCTCTGGGATAATTAAAATCATGGTTGACCGTTCGTGAGGTCAACTTTGCTATTACAGGCATTTTACGCTTAAACTGGTTCTTGTATATTCTTGTTATGATCATATCGACCAACTCCGGATTTTCTCCAGAGAAAATCATCTCTTCAGCGGTGTGGCGTTCTTCGACGTAACGTTTTAACACACGATCCAGTTCACTGTAGGGATAACCGATTTCCGTCTCATCACTTTGACCTGCCCACAAATCCGCTGATGGGGGTTTGTCGATAATGGAGTTTGGCACTCCCAAATAACGGGCCAGCTCAAATACTTCCGTTTTATACAAATCCCCTATAGGATTCAATGCACTCGCTAAATCACCATAGAGAGTTCCGTATCCGAGCATCAGTTCACTTTTATTACTGGTTCCCAGTACCAAAGCACCCTCACGAGCCGAAATATCAAAAAGGGTTACCATCCGTAACCGAGCTGAAAGATTCCCAACACGAAGCGGTGACATATCATTCGTCTCATATGCACGCAGCATCGGTTCAATAGAATGTGTTTCCGAACACAAAGAAAATGCGGTACATAATTCATCCGCATCATCCAAAGAGTTTTGAGATGAGTAGTGTGAAGGCATTTTGATGCAGAGCAGATCATCACCGAATGCACGATGCGCCAGCACCGCAACGACGGCAGAATCAATCCCTCCGCTCAAACCGACTACTACTTTTTTCAGCCCTGTTTTACGAACTTCCTGACTCAAAAATTCGCTCAAATATCGGCTGATCAGCTCGTATTTACCCACCGCTAAACCTTATTTTCATATTAACAATTTGTATTATAACTAATTTCGGTAACGAAGTATCAACACAATGTCAATGAAATTTTAGAGAGTTCCTCTTTGCTAAAGCCCGCATTACTTCGCGCTTCGCAATTGATCTCTATTTTACGTGGAAAACTGCGAGGATAATGCTTTTCAATAATCTCAAAATAACTAGAGACCTCTTTCCCCTCCTGAGCGCAAGCGTATTCAAACCACACATCCCCTTTACGGACATGATCCACCTCTTCGTCTAAAATGACATTGAGTGCCGCACTGATTTTTTGAATCATTGGGTCCTGACGATGGGGATAGAGTTTTTTTAAAATCAAGGGAGTTGCATCCAACCCATTGGCTTCGAGATATCTCGGAACAACCGCCATCCGCTCATACAAATCCAATGTTCGCATTGAGGCTTCAAACAGTGCATCATGCACCGGATATGCTCCGTAATAACTCCCTAATTCTCTCAACAGCCCCTCAATCATCTCAAAATGACGCACCTCATCATCCGCCACCACTAGCCAGTCATCCTCAAATTGCTCACCACAATCACGGAAACGATACACGGCGTCCAGCGCCAAATCGATAGCACTGTATTCGATATGGGCAATGGCATGAAGGAGTAATATTTGCCCATGAGGAGTATTTAGTTTTGTCCGGCGTGGAACCTCTTTTGGATCAATAATCGTACAGAAATTACGATATGAAGGTGCGTCAAAAACAACAGGAGGAGTCGTGTCATGCCGAACAATATCTCCACAACGATAACATGTGTATAAGCTTTTAAAAGCGTCAATTTTTTCACTGGGATCGGAAGTTGTCAATATTGTTTCTAAAGTGTTATAAAATTCCATCTTACAATTATGCTAAAATTTGATTAAAAAGAGCCTATATATGGAAATCCTAAAACGCCCGATGGGTGATTATCAAACCAACTGCTATATTGTTAAAATTGACGATAAAGAGATCATCATCGATCCGGGAATGGGGGCAACCGAGTGGGTTATAGCAAATGTCAAAAATCCTATCGCTATTCTCAACACTCACGGTCATTTCGACCATGTTTGGAGCAATGACGAACTCCAAAAAAAGCTCAACATTCCCCTATACACTCCAAAAGGGGATGTGATGCTGCTCCAAAATAGCAGTTGGATGCCCGGACTGCCTCCTTCGACTCCTGATGTTGAAGTTGACGGGGATCAGAGTTATACTCTCGATGGGATAGAGGTAAAGTTTCACCATTTTCCGGGACATTGTCCGGGATGCTCGATGATCGAGATCGGTGATGCAATATTTAGCGGAGATTTTTTGTTTGAAGGTTCTATCGGACGTTGGGATTTCCCCTACTCCGATGCAGAAGCGATGCGCCAAAGCCTCAAGAAGTTTTCAACATGGAGCAACGACAAAACGCTCTATCCGGGTCATGGAAATCCTACCAGCGTCCAAAGAGAGCTTCGCAATGTCGATTATTGGCTTCGAATCGTCTAATTCTCTGTATTCTTCATCAGATCCAAACGGAGTACGTGGCGTTCGGTCACGACCGTTTTAAACTCCCCTTCGAATACTTTAATATCATGGACAAACCCTCTGACCGATACATTTCGTTTTCGTCCCTCTTTTTGGTGTTCCTTTGCTTCAAATACAACGATATCTCCCACTCTTACCGGAGCTAAAAAAAGACAATTGCATGAAGCCAGTACCACGTTTGGTTCATTGACCGCTGCCATAGCGGCAAAATCAGCCGCACTGAAAATAAACCCGCCATGCACTAGCCCTACTTCATCTGCGCGCATTACTTCGTTCGTCTCGAGCGATACTTTTGCATATCCGCTTTCAAGCTTGACTATCTCACCACTATAAACCGTATTGATCCTCTCATGAGTATTCAACGATGTTGGTTGCAGTGCAACCTGAATTGATTCGTCTGTTTCTATCTGATTGTTTGACAAAATTATCCCTTTTTAATTCGAACGTATCCCCGCACCGGTGCTGGATATCCCTCTACTGTTTTGGTATTATCGGCAGGATCGAGAAAATCTTCAAGACTTTGG
>CAZKJU010000002.1:0-65672 GCA_964553185.1 uncultured Sulfuricurvum sp. | reverse complement strand
CGGAGCTGCTGCTGATACTGATTGAACGTTCGCGTTACCGTCTACGATTTGTACGTTATATTGTTGTCCGTCTACGATTACGGTGTAAGTTCCGTTTGCCATTGTGAAATTCTCCTCTTTTGATTGAATTGGTTGTTGTGTTGGTTTTGGTTCTGATACTTTTGGACTATTTTTTCGGACGTTGATTGTTGTTTCCCCTTTGAGGAATGCAATCCCTTTAACATCGCATGATGCAGCGATGAAGATATTTTCATCGGTTGCTTCGATCCCTTCATCACTCAATTTTTTTGTCCAGTAGGCGATTGATTTGGTCTCATCACGATCAGCGATATCGATTGCGTTATCGGTTGTCGGATCAAGTTTGAGTTGTTCTTTGGCGATACGGACCACTTCTGCATCCGGCTCAGTTGGGGTTTTACCGAAGTACCCCAATACCATTTTGCCATACCCTGGTGCAATTTTTTTCCATGGTCCCATAAGGGCGTTGTTTAGGGCTTGTTGGAAGTAAAACTGGGAAACAGGGGTAACGGAGGTTCCGTATCCCCCTTTTTCTACGACTTCACGCATAGCACGGATAACTTCTGGATAACGATCGAGCATATTGTTATCACGCATCATTTGGGTGTTTGCGGTCAGTGCTCCCCCAGGCATTGGAGAGAATGGGATAAGAGGGGATACTTGTGTCGCTTCTGGCGGCATGAAGTAATCTTTGAGGCAATCATTCAATACTTCTTCGTATGTGAGGATCTTTTCAAGTTCTAGTCCGCCAAGGTCAAAGTTTTTCCCTTTTACGGCGTGAAGCATGGTTAAGATATCGGGTTGTGATGTGCCGCCGCTTACTGGAGCCGCTGCCATATCGATACCGTCTACTCCCGCCTCAAGGGCAGCCATATAGCATGCAACGCTTACACCCGCTGTTTCGTGGGTATGGAGACGCAAGTGTGTCCCCTCGGGAACTAATTTACGTGCCATTTTAAGTGTTTCATACACTTTTTGCGGACTGGAGGTACCGCTTGCATCTTTAAAACAGATGGAGTTATATGGAATACCTGAATCTAAAATCTCACGAAGTGTTTTTTCATAAAAAGGGACATCATGTGCGCCGACACATCCTGGAGGGAGGTCCATCATGGTAACGACCACTTCGTGTTTCAGTCCGTGGTGGACGATACGTTCACCTGAATATTTAAGGTTTTCAACATCATTGAGTGCATCAAAGTTACGGATCGTTGTCGTTCCGTGTTTTTTGAACATTTTTGCGTGCAAGTCAACCATTTCACGGCTGCCGGTATCGAGCATTACGGTATTTACGCCGCGGGCAAGCGTTTGTAAATTCGCATCCGGCCCTACGATGGCGCGAAAACGATCCATCATATCGAATGCATTTTCATTTAGATAGAAAAAAAGGCTTTGGAAGCGTGCTCCTCCTCCAAATTCGAAATGTCTAATCCCCGCCTCTTTGGCCGCTTCGACTGCAGGGAAAAAATCTTCCATCAACACTCGTCCCCCAAATACCGACTGAAAGCCGTCTCGGAACGTAGTGTCCATCACATCGATGTATTTTTTTGCCATTTATCTGTATCCCTACTTACATTATGATTACGCGCACGATCCTTACACGATGCGTGATTCTAGTATAAAATTCATTAAAAAAGATTTACTACAACTGGTTTTAATCAACCTTTTGGTTTCTTGCGTTACAATCCGCCTCATTATTTTATACACAGAGGTATCTCATGGATCTTAGCAAAATCGGTTACGGCGAAAATCCCGATAAAGTGAAAGCAATTATTGAAATTGCATGCGGCTCAAACATCAAATATGAAGTTGAAAAAGAGAGCGGTGCGTTGGTGCTTGACCGTGTAATGCACTCAGCTATGTACTATCCGGCAAACTACGGCTTTGTCAACAAAACTCTTTCCCAAGACGGCGATCCGGCTGATATCTTGATCTTGACCGAATACCCGATGGTTGAGGGGTGTGTGACTAACTGCCGTCTTGTAGGTGTACTTATTATGGAAGATGAAAGCGGTATTGATGAGAAACTTCTCGCAGTCCCAACCTCTAAAATCGATCCTACGTTTGAAGAGATTCAAGATCTCGGCGATATTCCAAAACATACTTTGGCAAAAATCAAAAATTTCTTCGAAACCTATAAAATGCTTGAACCGGGCAAATGGGTAAAAGTAAAAGGGTTTGAAGATAAAGCATCCGCGACTAAAATCCTCGAAGACGCTATTAAAAACTATAAAGAGTAACCGGTTATGATCGATTTCGGCTCTAGCGATTTTTTTGCATACGCGATTTTCGGACTTATACTCAATTTTGTCTTTTCAATTGCGTTTGGCCTTTATCTCAGCAACAATATCGGAGTCGAAGAGATGATGCTCACCAAAGGTGATCGGGAACAGCCATGGTGGCTATCCCTTTCATTGGCTATCCCTTATGCCAAAATGGTTATCACATTGTATCGAGTTGCGATCTTGCAACTCTATTTTCTTGATCAGGGGAAAAGCCATAAAGAGTATTGGATCTATCTAACCAGCGAAGAATCATAACCCTATTTCTCTTCTTTAAGACACCACTTTTGTATCAGCGTATCATGTATCCCTCTCTTTTGTTGTTCAGAACCTTTTTGAGCACATTTCAATCGTCCATTCCATTCACTATTATTAAATGCCGGATCTATTAGCGCCACTCCTTGTCGCAACAACATCTCACTGTACGTTTCTTTTCCATTTGCGTAAAGAATACACCCCTCTTTAATCATTTCATAATGGTAGGATTGTTGAATGTATAAATGTTCACGCGCGAATTGCTTATCATGAGGATGTGATGTGTAAAAATCAGTCACAGCCTTTTTACACTCTTGTGTACTTGCACCATTTCTGAGTATTTTTTCCAAGGTAATAATTCCAAAAGGTTCACACCCATGAGAACTGTTTTTAGTCAATACTATTTGCTTGCTATTATCCTCTATTGATTTTAATATACCTACTGAAGTATCTGCTTGCAAAGTATTTAGAAAAATCATCACATTTATTAATCGGACAAAAAATGTTTCATTTTTACTCATGAGAAGTTTTTTTACCTTTTTTTTAGATACTTTTAGAAAACTTTTTACATTTAAACTTAAATCAACATCGATATTTTCAACTTTTTTTAACTATAAATACCTATATTATCTTCAAAACTTAAAGTCAGCTTTCCCGCTGTGTGGTAGCATACACCCTATTTCTATTACTTTTTCTTAACTGATTCATTTAGAAAGGCCACACCATTGTTATATCTCTCCCAGTACCCTAAAATTTCACATTCCAAAATCGAGGTGCAAATTTGAGATTTTTTTCCCTATTACTACTGCTAGCTTTATCACTTTTTGGTGAATCTATGACCCCTAAACAACTCCACGTATTACAAACCGTACGCGATGTCGCAAAATCGATCCCCGATAAAAATGGCAACACCTATGAAAATACACTCAGTGCGATTTGTTTAACGGAGAGCAGTGCGGGGAAAAATACCATCGGCGACTTCAAACATAAAAAATCATTTACCAAAGCATCTTTGGGACCTATGCAGATTCAAGTATCAACAGCACGCCATGTGTCGCAAAACGTCAAAAAACTTCGCTGGCTCAACAATCTCAGTGATGTTCAACTCGCAGGTCGATTATTAGGAGACATTAAACTCTCCGCTCAAGTCGCCACTTACTACTTGGTTTTACTCCAAAATAAAAGACAAGAACATTTTTATGCTATCAGCGGCTACAATGGAGGATTTACTAATCGCCCTTATTACAATCGTGTTATGAAAAATATGGACGTTGTTAACCATCTCGTATCTTCAGGCAAGCTATCATAATTTTTAAGCTATAATATCCCAGCTATACTAAAGCGGAGGGATTGTGATGGATGATGATAAGCTTAAAATAATGCTCGCTATTTTAAGCGGTGTCGTTTTTAGTCTTGTTTTTATTCTGCTTGCTTTCATCCTCCCCATTCACGCTCCTAAAGTACCACCAAAAACTATGGATTCAGAACTCCAAAAACTTTCCAAAGAGTACAAACAAAACAAATATACCCCTCCGCCACCTGAGCATTGAGTATTTCGCTTTTATACTTTCTATCACATTTCAAAATAAACCTTTCATAATTGTGCTATCATATTTCAATATGATGTATTTTGTTTTTTTTGGAGGAGCAGATGGATCATCAAAATTCTTCATTGTCCAATATCGATTGCTCAAACAACGAACATGCTCTGGAGTTTAGACGGCTTAAATTTGCCATTAGCTCTTCCGAAGACGGTATTTGGGAATATAATATCCAAGAAAACACTACCTTTGTCTCAAAACGGTGGCTAGATATTATCGGTTACACAGAAGAGGAATACCAAAGTTCCATCGAAACATGGAAGGCGATGCTCCATCCCGATGATGTCGAACGGGCTTTTGGAGTTTTGATGAATTCAATCACCAACAAAATCGAAAGTGCCCATGTCCGTTATCGAGTCCGTCACAAAAAAGGGCACTGGTTATGGATCTATGATCGTGCAAAGATACTCTTTGATGAACAAAGTGAACCACTCATTGTTGCCGGTTTTCGTACCGATATCACTCACCAAGTCGAACTCGAAAATCATAATGAAGAACTTGCAACAATTCTACAGCATGCCACCACTGAGGTCTATATTGCTGATATTGAAACACTTAAATACCTCTATGCAAACGACGGGGCACTAAAAGCATTGGGATATACTCTCCAAGAGCTCAAAGAACTCTCCATCACTGACATTAATCCTGAGATCACCACGGATCAAATAGAGACATTTCGTCAATATCTCAACACAATCAGCCCCGTACTTAGTAATATCTCCAAACATAAACGTAAAAATGGAGCCTTTTATCCTGTGCAGGCAAGTGTACATAAGCTAAATTATCTTGGCCGTCCCTCCGTTGTAATTTTCGATACTGACATTACCGAACTCAATGCCATCCAAAACCAGCTGCTCCATCTAGCAACACACGATTCACTCACGGGACTCCCGAACCGCATCTTGTTTAATGACCGCCTTCAAATGGCCGTCAAAAAGAACCAGCGTACAAATGAAAAAATTGCGGTGTTATTCATTGATTTGGATCATTTTAAACAAATCAATGACTCACTAGGGCATCCGATAGGGGACAAACTTTTAATTCAAGTGGCGCTGCGGCTCCAAAGTATTTTACGTGAATGTGACACCATAGCCCGTATGGGTGGGGATGAGTTTAATATACTTATAGATTCTCTCATTCATACGGATAGTCTTATCGATATCGCTGAAAAACTGATACATGCTTTCAAAGAGCCTTTCTCTATCGAAGGAAATTTGCTCTATTCTACCCTCAGTATCGGTATTGCCCTCTCACCAGATGATGGAATTACAACAGAAACACTTTTAAAAAATGCCGATACCGCGATGTACCGTGCTAAAAATGAGGGGAGAAATACCTATCGATTTTATGCACACGAGATGGGAGACAAGGCCTTTGAGAGAGTCGTCATGGAAAATTCGCTGCGCTTAGCACTCAAAGAGAATCAATTTGTCGTCTATTACCAACCGCAAATCGATCTTATAACCCATAAATGGATCGGTATGGAAGCGCTTGTACGATGGATACACCCTACATTAGGGGTTGTTTCTCCTGCTAATTTTATCCCTTTATGTGAAGAGACGGGGCTAATCCAAGAACTCGATTTTATGGTTTTGGAGAATGTTGTTGCTCAACATGCCCTGTGGGATAAAGAGGGGCTCAACGCTCCGAAAACAGCTGTCAATTTTTCTGCCAAAACACTCGCGAATCGGAATATTGCCAAAGAGGTTTGGTCTATTTTGGAGTTTTACCATTGTTCCGCCAAATGCATTGCCATCGAAGTAACTGAGTCTCAGATCATGCGTGACCCAGAGGAAGCGATAGAAATTTTAGGTGAGTTTAAAGCATTAGGGCTAGAAATATCGGTCGATGATTTCGGAACCGGTTATTCTTCACTTTCCTACCTCAAACGGCTCCCTATCGATAAACTCAAAATCGATCAAAGCTTCATACATGATATTCCTGACGATGAAGATGATATGGCGATTACGAAAACCATCATCGGATTAGCCCAAAATCTCAAACTAGAAGTCATTGCGGAGGGGGTTGAAACCGCTGATCAGGAGGAATTTTTGCTAAAAAATGGATGCATTTTGGCTCAAGGATACCTCTACGATAGGCCTTTGGATGTACAAATAACAACGTTACGCTTACATGAACAAAGCTGTTGATAAACGTTAAAGTGAAATTTTATGAACTCTTTAAATATCGTGTATGGTATAATTTCTTATATTACTAGCACGGAGGCTGCTTATGTTCAATCTCTCCACGATCAAAGGGAAGCTTATGGCCTTAATGGTTTTAAGTTTTCTCAGTTACGTTATATTAGGCTATCTTGCATATTCTAACAACAAAGACGCTAAAAAAACGACCGAGCGAATGATTTTACTAGGGGATATCCGTGCCCATACTAATGGCGCTATGATGGAACTTCGAGGCTATCAGCTTCTCTATACTGAGGAATTTGTAGAACGATATAAAGAACGCAATACAAAACTAGCCGAAGCGATTGACAAACTAAAATCAATAACCCGTTCCGAAGATAATAAAAAGCGTCTAACCCTCATTGCATCTCATCATGCCGAGTGGCAAAAGCTCAACGAACCTCGTTTAAAAATTATTAGTGAAAATGAAAATCTCATTCATGATCCGGAATTTTTATCAAGCTCCGATGGGAAAAAACTTCAACAAATCACGAAAACTTCATCTGAAACATACGAGACACTTCGCCAAGAGCAACTAGAGTTAGTTGAAATGATGAAACAAAAAAATCTCGAAACCCTCGATTCCAATGCACTAATGATCGAAATCATTTTAGTTATTTGTGCTGTATTGATGCTAGGGATTTTCTACGTCATCATCCAAAGCATCACCCACTCGATTGAACGTCTCGAAGAGACCGTTGAAGCGGTGGCAAAAAATAAAGATTTTACCCGTGTCATGGAGATCAAAGGTAACGATGAACTCTCCCAAATGGCTCGCAGCGTCAACGAGCTAGTATCTGTATTACGACAAGCATTCAGCGGTATCCGTTCCGCATCGGCTGAAAATCTTTCAGTCTCTGCTGAACTCTCGGCTACTACCCTCTCTATCGGAAAAGCGGCAGAGGAAGAGGCAAAAATCGTCACCCAAACCACCAATGAATCAGATCGGATGAAAGAAGCAATGAAAGCCTCGGCTCATGAGGCTAAAGCGGTACAACAAAAAGCTCTCGGTGCACGTGAGAATCTCCAAGAGGCACAATCGGCTCTCCACAACACAATCGAGCAGCTCTCGATCACTGTCCAAATGGAAGGGGAGATTAATGACCGTCTCAACGCCCTATCCCAAGAGGCTTCTCAAGTCAAACAAGTCCTCACCGTCATCGCCGATATCGCCGATCAAACCAACCTCCTAGCTCTCAATGCCGCTATCGAAGCGGCGCGTGCCGGTGAGCACGGACGGGGATTTGCCGTTGTTGCCGACGAAGTGCGTAAACTCGCGGAACGTACCCAAAAAAGCCTCGTAGAGACCAATGCAACGGTAAACGTCATCGTCCAATCGATCAACGATATCACCGATCAGATGAACACCAATACTAAACGGATCGAAACCCTTTCACAAGCCTCTTACGAGGTTAATGAACATACTGAAGTCGCAGTTGAAGCGTTATCCGATACCGTTCAGGCAATCGATAAACTTGCCAACGATGCCCAAACCAATGCATCAACTACCGAATCGATTATCCAAAAAATCGGAAATATCAATGAGCTATCAACCTCAAATGCTCGCAGTGTCGAAGAGATCGCCGCGGCAGCGGAACATCTCCACCAAATGACCGAACAACTCACCGCTCAAATTTCGGTTTTTAGAACATAATTTCATCTCCCCTTTTGTTGGGGGATTACTCTCCTAAGAATCTTTCTCTTGATTTATCCTACTTATAAAGACTATAATTTAGCTAACCGAGTTTTTGAAGAGGAGAATAGAAGTATGGGTGTTTGTGGAACATGTGAATTTATCCCCTCGGCAGAAATATTGATGCAGATTATCAAAGCACAAACCTACATCGTTAAAATCGGACATGAATTTGATCAAGTGATGTATATCATCACTCAAAAAGCTCAAGAACTAACGCAATGCGACGGTGCAACCATCGAATTACATGAAGAAAACGATATGGTTTACCGCGCCGTTTCCGGTTCACTTGAACCTTTTTTAGGATTCAAACTCTCCGCTTCAAGCAGTTTATCAGGGTTATCAGTACGAACAGGAGAATTATTATACTGTCAAGATACCGAAATCGATCCTAGAGTCGATCGTACAGCCGCCCATAAAGTCGGAGCAAGATCGATGGTGGTTGTACCATTGCGTTTTAACGATCAAAGTGTCGGTGTCCTCAAAGTGATCTCATCTAAACCCCGTTTTTTCGATGATCACGCCCTCTGTATTTTGTCTATCATGGCAGAAACAATGGGTGCGGCAATGTATCATGCAGGACATAATTCGATGGAAGAGTTATTTTTGAAAGCAACCACCGATGCCATGACAGGGGTTAATAATCGGGCATCCTTCTATGAAAAGCTCCGTCTCCAAATTCAAAATCTCTCTGATAACCCGGTATCTATCGCTATTTTGATCATCGATATGGATGGGCTCAAAACGATTAACGACAATTTTGGGCACCGTGCCGGTGATGAAGCGATTAAAACATTGGCCGAGCGGCTTCGTAAATCTTCACGTGCCAATGATGTTGTAGCCCGTTTGGGAGGAGATGAGTTCGGCGTTGTATTGCCGATGATCCAATCAGACAATGAGTTGGAGCAAATTATTGAACGCTTTCGCGCAACAATTTCAGAACCTTTCTATTTCGAAAACCAACACTTAGCCTTTGATGCCAGTATTGGATTTGCCAGCTATCCGGACGATGCAAACGATCTTATAACACTTATCGACCTTGCAGACAAACGAATGTATAACGATAAAAAGAACCGGAAGAAAAAAGTGAGCTAACCCTACTCTTTCTCTTTACACCCGCTCTCACGAATCGTTTTGTAAAAATAGCCCAACGCCACAAACATGATCGTCGTACCGATCAACAGATAAAACGCTGCACTCATTTTCGTATAATCATCCAGCGCGATTTTAAATACTACCATCAGCGTCTCGATCGAGAGAGCAATAATGATCGATATCATGAATTTACCCAATACCTGATACTGCTTGTCTTCGGGGTGGTGAAACGATTCGAAGATAACCTCATGTTCGAAAATCTGTTTGGCTAAATCATACATCGCCAATCCTAACGTCACGGCAATGATCGATTTGAATACGTCGTGCAAAAAGGTGTGATCATTGAACATAAATATCAATTTGAAAAATACATAGCCGCCGTATCCGATCAGCGCCAATGCGACAAGAGCCAGCATCGATGAACCTAGAAAATAGACACTTCGCTTAATCTTCTCATGCGTTTTGTTGTATTCGATCAACCGTAAATCTTCAAGCAGTTCGATCAGATTAATATCAAAAACGTAATAGTTACCGTTCAAAAACCGGACGACGGAGATACTCGCTTTGCCGGTACGGTAATGGATGTAAGGGTTGGAGATATAAAAGCCGTCCTCATTAAGATTCAACTTCATAAAATAGTGGCTTTTATCACTTCCGATTTGTTTGGTATCTTTTTCACGACGACAAACGATAGGGGAGATTTGGTGGAAATTGCCATCAACAGCGTAAATAAGCTGGATAAAATGGTGAGTTTTGAGAATAGTGTCCGATACCCCCATGTAATCGGGAGGGAAACTTTTGATCAGAGTCTCGATGAAGTTATCAACGGTAATTTTATGCTTTTTGTATAGATTGATGACCTCTTTCATAATGAACCTTTAGGGTATAGTGTTTTCCCGATTGTAACACAATATACCCCTTACCTCATTCAAACGTTACGAATAGCAACTGATTTGGTGCTGTTCGATTACCATTTTATCCAAAGCGCTAAACAATTGAGCACTGGCTTCTTCCATTTTTTTGAAATTTTGCAGTACGATTGGAATAATATCTTTGCGGTTTTGTAATTGTTTCTCTACCATTTGCACATTTTCAATCGCATAATGATGTACATCATGATGCATCGTATCGATAGATGGATACATGGAGGTGTGACCATAAAATTGTGCCCCTTCATTTTGGTACCATTTACCGAAATTACATTGACGGTGATCTAAAAAATCCTCCATAACCGTATCGTTCAGAACCGTTGAATAGGCTTTGTGTTTAAAGACAACATGATCGATTTTAGCCAATGAAGCGAAAAGCTGATTTTGGATAAAAAATGCCTCTTTTGCCGTTTGATCGGCATCATGGTTAAAGCTTTTAACCATCATCGAAAAATTCTCGACCTTTGGCAGTGCTTGTTCCGATATCACTGACATCGTTCGTGCATTTGCCGTAATTTCATGCGTCTCTTCATGAAGCGAATGGATTGTAATCGCAATCTCCTGCGTCGCTTTTTGTGTCCGTTCCGCAAGTTTTCGAACTTCATCGGCAACAGCGGCAAATCCGCGTCCATGCTCACCCGCCCGCGCCGCTTCAATGGCGGCATTGAGTGCAAGAAGGTTGGTTTGATCGGCAATCTCTTTGATCAAATCGGCAATCATCGAGATCTCATTGGTTTTAGTAGAGAGGATTTCGATACCATTATACGTTTGCGAAACGGTTTCATTGAGCGAATAAAAGCTGCTCAACAATTGCTCAATAGACTCCAAACTTTGCTTGGCTTGCTCCGAGGTTGAATTCGCACGACTGCTGATCTCTCCCATCGTTTCGTTGGTATGGACAATATCACTTCGGATTGTCAACAACCCTCCGGTTGTTCCACCTCCGATTTTTTGAAACTCCTCGGCATACTGACGGCGCGCGAACAAAAGCTGCTGAGCTTTAATCCCCTTTGCCGATAGGTTGATAGGGTCTACCGATAATTGAAATAACCCTTTGAATCCTTCCGGATGCATTCTATGTTCTTCTAATCCCTTTTCGGCAAGCTGCATTGCGATGACACTCTCTCGCATGTACGCCTCAACTTGATCGAGGAGGTTGTTAAAACTCCAAGCCAACGACTTGTATGGGGATTCATCTGTAATAGAAGTAATGCGTCCCTCCAAGCTACCTTGTGACGCATCAGCCAATACCCGCTCGATTTTTTCGAGAATTGGATCTTTACTGTTACTTCCAGCAAGTGTCATAGAGACGATAATCAAGATCAGAGAAACCACTAAAACAACGCCATAAGGTGCCCCAAACACCAAAAAGAAAAAAGTGATTCCCCATATTCCTAGCATCATAAGAAAAAGTTTATTGTTGAAGGCTGAGGACAAATTGATCATACGTCACCCCTTTTTCATCAAGTATTTTGGATAGATGTGTGGATGAAGCATTCATTCCACCATTACGCTCTGCATTTAACAACTCGCTGTAAAGCGGCTCAATCGTTGATAATGCTTTTTCCTTGGGAGCGCGACGTACCGAGTAATATCCTATGCGGTTCCCCGATGAATCGAATGATGGGGTCACATAGGCAAAAACCCAGTAGTGGTCCCCTCTTTTGGTTTTATTTTTAACGTAGGCATAAATCCCCTCACGATCCTGTATTCGTTCCCATAAGAGTTTAAAAATGAGTTTCGGCATATCAGAATGGCGGAGAATATTGTGAGGTGCATTGAGGAGTTCAGATTCGGTATAACCTGACATCTCTATAAAGGTTTCATTCCCGTAAGTAATCAGACCTTTTAAATCGGTTTTGGAGACGATAAACTCTCCCGGCTTCATTTTTAATTCCATGGATACCTGCCCGTTTTCTAGGATTAGAGAGTATCATAGCACAATAGTAAGCCATTTTTCAAAACAATTATTAATTTTTTTTACATTTTTAAACTCTGTAAGCATTTTATAAACATAAATTTTAATAATATAAAATTAACGAGAAACCATTTTACAAAAGTTGAGTTTTTCTCCCAATTCATAAGAGAGTGCACTCAAGCGACTGATTTTTTTATCCATATTTTCAATAATTTCAATATTTGCCATTGAATCATGATCGATAGAATCCATCCGATTTGATGTCGATTCGCCGTGTTGATGAAGAACCATCAAACGCTCCTGTGTTTGATTCATTGTCACAACGACTTCGCGCATTGATTGAGCAGTAACATTGATCGATTCCTCTGTCAATTCTGTTATTTTCGCCAATTCGCTAATCTCCTCCGAACTCTCAATCGTCCCATCCGCTATCTCACCCACAGAACGTATAATAACCTCTGTCATACTGGCGATATCAGTCAGACTGCTTTGAGTTTTTTCAGCAAGTTTTCGTACTTCATCGGCAACAACGGCAAAACCGCGCCCGTGTTCTCCGGCACGTGCCGCTTCGATCGCAGCATTGAGGGCAAGGAGATTCGTTTGGTTTGCGATATCTCCGATAATGGTTAGAATAGAACGGATCTGTTCTGCTTCAGATTTCAATTGACGGAGTTGTTGAGCCAGCGTTTCACCGTTTTGAGCACTTTGACGAGCGCTGTCAGCTACTTTATGAATACTTGTTTTAGTTGATTCCAGCTGATTATCGGCTTTGTTGAGCGATCCAACCACACTTCCTGAGTAGTGCGACACTTCATCAATTTTAGAGCTGATTTGATAAATCTCTTCAAGATTTTTATGAATCAATTCACGGGTATTTTTAATTTTTTCGGTCACACCATACGCTTCATTAACCGTATCACCAGCCAAAGCAACATTCTCTTTGGAAACATTTGCCGCTTCATGAATGACGGAGCGGATTGTATGTAAAAAATGATTCAGCGAATTGGACAAACGAGCAATCTCATCGTTTCCAATCAACTCAAAGTTGGTTGTCAAATCAAGCGAATTGGAAAGCTTTTCGACATTGATGGTCAAAAGACTCAAACGTCGTGTAATTAACGAAGAGATCCACAAAGCAATCCCACCCGCGATAATCAATACAATGACAAAAATACCTACTGTCTCAAGTAATAAAGCGTTGAGATCCTTTTGAATATCGCTTACACTAATATCCGCACCCACCATATAGAGTTTTCCGTTAGTAGAGCGGCAAATTTTGAGATAAGATCGGAAGTTCCCATACTTATCGACCGTATCTTCATAGAAAGTATGCCCATCTTGAAATCCGTTTTGAATCCCTTCACTCGCTTCGTACTCGGTATAAAAAGGATCATACTCTTTGTTTTTCAGTTCATCCGGAGTAGCACTGCTGATGACGGTAAAAACTTTATCTCCCTCTTTGACCATTAAATAGATGTATTCCAATCCGTTTGATTGCGCATAATCACTTAGCTTTTTAACTAATTGAAGGTGTCTCTCTTCACTCATTGGATTCGATTGATCGAATCGATCTACCAAATCATCTCCCAGATAGAGATTTCCCGCCTGAGCTCCAAGTTTGAGCTTTTTATCGATCTCTTCCATATAAAGAGATTTTTGCACATCGTATACGAAAAACATAAAGAGGAGACTCGACAGTGTCGCTATCGATAATGTCGCCACGATAATTTTTGCACGTAAATTGTTTAACATCCACATTTCCCTTTTGTTTTAATAACCATTATTGATCAAGATTTGAGATAAAGATGAAGCTTTTGAAGCATATCTTCATTATTGTCTATGACAATATAATCCGAATCAAACGTTACAATCTTATACGGATCAACCGCGTTAAGATTGATCATCCGTCCTTCGAAAATTTTATCATTTGCCGATAAAATCAAAAAGTCATCCCCCTCAAAACGGAAAATTTTTGATTTCGGGAAATGTTCTTTGAGCTGATTGGCAACCGAGATCAGAAGCTCGTTTCCTTTCGTCCAAGACATCTGTTTATTATACACTGTAATGTTATGTAGACGGATGACATTGATATACGTTTGTGTCTCAATCTGATGAAGAATCAATTGCAAATACGATTCGTTGTACAAGCCGGTCAAATTGTCGTTAAAGAAATAGGAAAATCGTTGTTTCTCCAGATCGCTTTGGGGCATTTGGGAGGTCTGGGATATCATCTCATCAACCAAAACATGATTTGCCGCATCAACAACGAGAGGATGAAATTGCGTTCCGCTTTGACGATTCAATTCATCGATCGCATCATGAACACTTAAACGCCCTTTGTAAATCCTGTTGGTCGTCATCGCATCAAATGCATCGGCAACAATCATAATATGAGCTTCCATCGGAATCTCATCCCCTTTGTACCCATAGGGGTACCCTTTTCCGTCGTAATGTTCATGGTGAAATTTCATAATCTCCGCCAGTTCAGCGTACATTTTAACTTTTGAAAGCATTTTGTATCCGGCTGTCACGTGGTTTTTAATCAACTCGTATTCCAACGCGTTCAACCGACCAGGTTTGAGCAAAATAGTATCCGGAGTAGCTATTTTGCCGATATCATGTAAAATAGCCGCCTTTTCGATTTTGTGGATCATCGCTTCATCGATGTTGAGATAGACAGCAAGCTTACGCGAATATTTTGCGACCCGAAGGGTATGCCCTGCCGTATAGGCATCGCGCTGTTCAATCATATCGACAAATGCCAAAATCGTCTCTTCGTAATTGCTGATCTGCTCTTTTTGGAGCCTTTCGGTCATTTTACGCTGTTTGTAGGCACTCAGCGCCATCGTGATATCGTGCACTACCGTATCGAGGATATTGATCTCTTCTTGATCGAATCCCCCCTCTCGATTTGTCCAAAAAGCCAAAATATCAAATCCCTCTTTGGTATCCTCGATGAGAGGAAAAGCGATGGAAGCCGTAAGATCATAGTCCTCTTGGCGATTTCGATTTCGATGAGGAAGATCGATCAAACAGGGAAATTGGAGGCTCCAATGACGTTCAACAATCGCTTTATAGATCGAGGTGTAATCTCTGTTGGTTTCCAACTCGCTTATCGGCAAATGCTCTTTGGTATAAATACCGTACAAATCCCCCGAAATATAACGGCGATGGAACACCTCTCCATCAAAATGTCCGAACATAATAATTTTGTAATTGGGATGATGTTTGAGGGTCTCCAAACTCGTCTCGATAATCGATCCGAGTGAATAGGTGTTGATCAACGATTCATTGAGTTCCGTGATCGTCTCCAAAAGTCCTTTGAGGTAGTGCTCACGCGTATAAAGTATTTGCACCTCTTTGGTGCGATCGGCCACTTTTTTCTCCAAAGTGACGTTTAACTCTTCAATTTTCTCTTTATGTTTGAAAATCTTCCGTATAAAATAGAGCAATAGCCCTAATCCCAAAAGATAGACGCCGATCACCATCGTATAAAAGAGTCGGAATTGGTCCTGTATCGTCGTCAACCCCTCTTGGTATTTGGTCAACGGCAACGTTATCTCGATCCCGCCGCGCATCTCTCCGACGGTAAAATTGGTGTGACATGCCACACATTTAGGCTGTGTGTACAACACGCCGACAAAATCAAAACGGGATTGATCGGGGCTGAAACGGTAATAAAACGTTTCATCGGGGTTGTTTTTGAGATGCATCAACGCATCTTTGACAAACCCGGTTGCGCTATTCTCACTGTTTTTAGGTTTGAGGCTATAAATATTGAAATGGTAATCGTTCTCTTTCACCCCTGCCTTGAATACACCGCCAAATTTGTTATGCCATATCTCAAGCTCTTTAATCATCCCAAAATGGGCAGTCGCTTCCTGAACTAGCAAAAGCTGATTTTGTTCAATCTGCTCCTTTTTGGCATTATCTAGAATGAATAATACAACCAGCAAAGCTACAAAGCTCAAAATAACAGTGAGTGCTAAAAAAATCTTCCGTTCCATACCTCTAATCACTCTTTATCCTTTTTAATTCGGTGGATTCAAGAACGATACGGGCAATCCCGAAAAGTCCAATAATCTCTCCATTACTGTTTTTGATCGGGTATTTTCGATTATCGACCCACCCTGCATGTCCGCTGTTATCCAAATAAGGCTGTATCTCCTGTGCAACCTCGATATCGCCGCTAAAGACCTCTTTTTCGAGTTTAAAGTAGTGATCGGCAAATTCAGTCGGAAACACTTCATAATCGGTTTTTCCGATCAAATCCTCTTTTTTGAGGACATTCGTTAATCGGACAAGAGTTTTACTCGCACCGGTAAAGACATGAAATCGGTCTTTGAAATAGATAAAATCATCGCTGTTGTTCATCATCGCATCAAAATTTTCAACTATCATCCTATCTTCTACCGATTTAGCGAGCAATATCGGATCTTGAATCTCTATGCGCCAACTCTCCTCACATGGCGTACAATCAAATTTGAGGATTTTGATGTATCCCAATCCGTGACGGATACGGCATGTCGTCATAAAAGGCTCTTTTTGTTCTAATTTTTCAAGAAAATCGATATTATCGAGATAAAGGAGTTCATCCCACCCCATATCCCCTTTGATCAAAACATCGTTGGAATAACCCAAAAGATCGATAATGTCAAAATCGGCATAGAGGATCTTAAAAGGTTTATCCAATTGTGCCGAAATAACCATTTTTGCAAGAAAATCGGGATTAGCCGCACCGATAAGGTTCCCTTTTACTGTGATAATTTTATTTCTTCCGGAGCGTTTCGCTTCATACAATGCGTCATCAGCATATTTTAAAATCAACTGTACCGTATCAGCTTTGGCCCATTTTGGATGATAAACACCACCGCTGATCGTCACTTTAATTGTTAGATCACCGTATTGGAAGAGATGATTTTCAACCAATTGACGAAGAATCTCGATTTTCTCCACAACAACATACTCTTCAATCCGATTGAAAATAATAACAAACTCTTCTCCCCCTACACGGTAGGCACTATCTTCGGAACGGACATGCGAAAGGATCAATTGGGAGAGATCTTTGAGAACACTATCGCCAATTTCGTGCCCATAAGTATCGTTGATTTTTTTGAACCAATCAATATCGACCAATGCAACCGCAAAAGCAACTCGATGCTGCTGATAATGATCAATCAGGTTTTCGAGGTCATGTTCAAGATTTAAACGGTTTTTTAAACCTGTTAAAGGATCATGAGAAGCCAACTGTTGCAATCGATAGTTGCTCTGTTCTAAACTAAGGGTACGTTTCTCAATCTCGTTTTCCAAATGTTCCTGATTCCATTTAAGTTCTCTAAAAAGCTCTTGAAGCTTATGTGCCATCGGTTGAAAGATAAAAATCACTTCGAGCATGAGAGTCAGCAAAGTGAGGAGAAATGCCGCTGTTTCTATCGATTTGACAAGTGCCAGATGTTCTTCCCCCTCTTTTTGGTACTGCAAGACTGCCTCATTCAAATCGGGGAGTAACGATTCGGCTTGGAGAGCGAGGTGGTGGGTTAATACGTACAGTTTTTCAGGTTTATCTTCATGCAAAACTTGATTGGCAAGACGCAAATACTCATCAACACGATTTTTAAGTGCCATATCTCCAAAATAGATCTCCCTTATAGCGGGTGAAAGTTCTAGGATAACTCCTGAATTCAGATGACCGGAAGAGAGGTTTTCATTGGCTGACTCCATCTGTACAATCATCTCTTCTAAGTCAAATCGTATCTTTTGGATATCTGGTTTTTGGGCATTGTAGAGATGAATTTGATAATGAAGACTCAATGAAGCAATTCGCTGGGAAAGCATCCGTTGTTTTCCCGCAATATTTACAATCAATGCCGTTGAATCAGAAAGTTTAAATGCAAAATGGAGGGTAAAAAATGTGATGGAAGAGAGAACAGCAATAATCCCTATAGCGACAACATAACGTTTCGTGAAATGGGACTTTAACTCTTCTGATTCGAGCATCTTGCGTTACCGATCCTTGTGTTAATGGTTAACCCGCGAAATAGATCTTGTTTCTTCCACTGTTTTTCGCATCGTAAAGTGCCGTATCGATTCGGGTGATATTTTCGTGTACACTTTGTGATCGATCCATCTCCCCTGCTCCAATACTTACGGTGATGGGAAAATCGAGATTGAAATCGAACTTTTCGACACACTCTCGGAGGTTTTCCGCTGCGTTCAACGCTTGATCTTTAGTAGTGTGAGGCAAAATAACCATAAACTCTTCACCGCCCCACCGACCGATGATATCGGTATTTCGAAGTGATACTTTTAATAGATCCGCTATCTGCTGCAAAACCCGATCCCCAATCTGATGTCCGTACGTATCGTTGACGTGCTTAAATAAATCAACATCTATCAACATTATACTACAGTTATAATCAGCATAGCGTTCCATTTTCCGATGTTCTTCAATCAAACCATGATCGGTTTTCTGACGGTTAAAAAGCCCAGTAAGCTTGTCGGTGATGGAAAGTTCAAGGAGCTTTTTATTATATCGTCTAAGCTCATAGGTGTGCCAGGCAAATCCCGCCACGATAAGCGCCAATATCCCAAGTGCCTGAAACACTTTATTTTTATCGATCCATGCCACCTGCTCGATTGTCGATGTCCAGCGGTTATAGATGCTCTGCATGGTTTGATCATCCATCTGCGAAACCATTTTTTGGAAAATATCGTGGAGCATCGGCTCATCATTTCGGGTTGCCACCCCCAACTCCACCTTGTCATCGAGCCTTGAAGAGACTTTGAGCATTCCGGTATATTCTTTTTGGATATAGGAAGATACCACCATCAGATTATCGATATAACCGTAAATTTCGCCATTTTGGACTTTGTCCAGCCCCTCGGTGATGGTTTTGACCTCTACGAGTTGCAATTCAGGATAGAGGGATTTAAGTTTTTCGGTGATCGAATACCCCTTTACTACCCCTATTTTTTCACCTTTGAGTGTTGCGATATCCCCGATAAAGGGTTTATCCATCGTCGTCGCCATGACAATCGGCAATGTGATATAAGGAGAAGTAAAATCGAGATATTTTAAACGGCTTGGGGTAGGTGAAGCCAAAGAGAGGAGATCACATTGGCGCTTTTGGGCCAACTGAAGTGATTCATCCCACGATGCCGTTGGAACCAACTCGATCGGAATTCCGAGTTTTTGTTCAAACGTTTTCATCACATCGGCGGCAATTCCGATGTGATTGCCCTCTTTGATCGCTTCAAACGGGTGCCATTCAGGATCGACGCACATTTTGATTACCCGTTTGTGGGCAATATAGTCTTTTTCAGAACCGCTCAATGGAAATGATTTTTGAGAACTTGCCACGATATCGCTAAACAAAAACTGCCCTAATTTCTGATCCTCGCGAATAATCCCCGCACGGACAAGTTGTTTAAAAAGACGCTGAGTCAATTCGGCATTCGTTTCACCGATCCGGTACAAATCAGACATCATCAGTTTTTGGATCACTGTCGCCTCATAGGCAAGCGCTTCATACGATTTGGCAACACCGTATCGCTTTTTGAGGATATCAATGATTTCCCCCGGATGTTCGATGGCATACGCCCATCCCCGATTGGTGGCCTCGATAAACCTCTCAGCCCGCTCGGAATGTTCGATGGTTTCAGCATAGGAGGTAAAAAGGTTCCCGGCATTCATCACAAACCCATATTCAACCGGATCGATAATTTCATAGGGGATTTTGAGACGATCGAGTTCATAAAGCTGGTTAGAGCGATAGGCACTCATAGCTTCAACACGACGTTCGACGAACGGATCGATCGTAAAGGTATGATCGATCAGATGGGTATTATGAGAGGTGATCCCAAAATGGGCAAGGAGGAGCGATAAAGAGCTATGCTGGAATTCATTGTGGGTTCCCATGATCGTTTTTCCGATCAGTGAAGCAGGTGAATCGATATTTTTTTGAGCTACGATCACGAGAGGAGAGTGTTGAAGATAGGTTGCCATCAAAACGATAGGGCGGATGCGACCATTGTTGATAACGATACTGCTGTTATAGACCCCATAGGTCGATTTGCGGTTGAGAACATTCGTGACGACATCTATACCTGCGTTGTATTCGCGCAGTTCAACATCCAAGCCCGCATCACGGTAGAACCCTTTCTCTTTTGCGGCGATGTAACCGGCGTACTCAAACTGATATTTCCAATCGAGCTGAATAGATACTTTTTCCAGTACTGCTGCATTTAAAATGGAAACCAGCATACTACAAATAATGAAAAAACGTATCATCATCCAAAAACCAACTTTCTACTCATCTAATGAGCTCATTGTTTATTTTACACCCGAAAAGATAAAATTTTTCCTTATAATTCTAAAAACTTTTAATGGTGCTTATCATGGTTACGTTTTTTAGCCTCATGATGTCCGCCATCACGCTTTTGCATCGGTTTTCCACTGCGATCTCTACCGCCGTTACCGCCACGATTTCCGCCTCCACCACCACGGCCTCTTTGAATCGGTTCGGCTTTGATTGATGGATCAGGTTCATACCCCTCTACGATGCGTGAAGGGAGTTTTTTATTGATCAATTTTTCAATACCGCGCAAATAATCGGCTTCATCGACGCAGACAAGTGAAAGTGCCTCCCCCTCACATCCCGCACGCCCTGTACGTCCGATACGGTGTACATAATCCTCCGCGATATTCGGGAGTTCGAAATTAACGACATGAGGGAGGGCATCGATATCGATCCCACGCGCGGCGATATCGGTCGCAACCAAAACGCGGACAGCACTTTTTTTGAAATCATCGAGAGCTTTAGTACGGGCCGCTTGGCTTTTGTTCCCGTGAATTGCGGCGGCAGTGATCCCGATTTTTTGAAAATATTCGGTCAATTTGTTGGCACCGTGTTTGGTACGGGTAAAGACGAGAACTTGTTCCCATTTATTTTTGCCGATCAGCTCACCTAAAAGGGCACTTTTACGTTTGCAATCGACCAGAATGACACTTTGACTCACCAGCTCGCTGGAGGTATTTCGGCGTGCCACTTCGACTTCGGCAGGGTTACGGAGCAAGGTATTGGCAAGTGTTTTGATCTCATCGGAGTAGGTAGCGGAGAAAAGGAGATTTTGACGTGTTTTCGGGAGGATGCTAATTAAGCGTTTAATGTCACGGATAAATCCCATATCAAGCATACGATCGGCTTCATCAAGGACGAAAATTTCGACCGCACTCAGATCAACCGTCCCTTGTGAGACATGATCGAGCAAACGTCCCGGAGTGGCTACGAGGATATCGATACCGCCCCTAAGCATCGTGATTTGAGGGTTAATCCCTACCCCGCCGAAAATTACGGCACTTTTGAGAGGGAGATATTTGCCGTAAAGTTTGACGCTCTCCCCGACCTGTGCCGCAAGTTCGCGTGTCGGAGTGAGGATAAGGGCACGAATTTTACGATGCGATTTACTGTTTTTTTTCTCACTCAGAAGCTGAAGCAACGGTAACGTAAATCCGGCGGTTTTACCCGTACCGGTTTGTGCTCCTGCGAGCATATCACGCCCTTCTAGAATAAACGGGATCGCTTGGGCTTGAACCGGTGTAGGTGTGTTGTAGCCTTGGTCTGTGATTGCTTTGAGCAACGAGCCGTTGAGGTTTAAATCATTGAATGTCATACAGAAGTTCCTTTGGTGGTTAGGCCCAACCAAAGTCGCAACTGAGGACGGTTTTAGGCAAGGGGAAAATAGGGTGAAAAGTGCAGTTTACGCAAGTTCGTCAAAAGCGCCAACCGTAGGCGCGAATAATGGTGACATTCTACCACATTAAGTCTCAGAATATAGACCCTCTTAAAAGCGATCTGATTTTTTCTAATTCTTTTTTGATCCCAATAGACGGATAAATGTATCACTGTAAAGAACATCAAACTGATCCGCCATCTCTTGTTTCATAAGGACAAGTGCTTCATAACTGGTGTAATTGAGGCGATAGGTGCGGCGTGTCGTCAATGCATCAAAAACATCGCACATCCCTATAATACGGGCAAACTTTGGGATACGTTTACCACGTAATTGATCCGGATACCCTTTGCCGTTTAGCTTTTCGTGATGATAACGGATAGCATCAAGAATTTTTTGATTTTCAATCCCATTGTTTTGCAATATTTCTACACCATAACTTGAATGATTTTGCACGAGTTCGTACTCATGATCATCTAATGCAGAAGGCTTGAGCAGCAGCATCTGATCAATTCTAATTTTACCGATATCGTGCATCAAACCTGCATAGGTTAAATCGAATAAATCTGATTTGCCAATACCGATCGATTTGCCTATAATGGTTGCAAAGATAGCTACATTGGTACTATGATGATGCGTCGAGTATTCATCTGGCATTAAACGTAATACTTCCGGCATTACAGGAATATTGGTAGAATCAATGCAGCGAATAATCGACTCGACACAGAGTTTAATCTCCTCAATCGGCAATGTTTCACTTTTTCCCTCAAAAATACGCTTTAGTAACGATACAGTTGTTTGATAGACCAGCTCCAGCTTTTTTTCATAGTTCGGCAATGACTCAATTTTTTCTTTGAGATTCATCACATCAAGTGACTCTAGTCCCTCATCCTTTAGTGAAATGGTATATTCATTTGAACCATACCTATGTTTATAGATTTGTACTTTTTCACTGTCGTGCTTCAAAATATAGATTTTCTCATTTTGTTGCACTTTATGTGATAGCTCAGCTGTAATCAGCGTCCCGCTTTCAATGATGATAACAAAATCATCATATCGTTTAATAAAACAATCGAAATCAATAATAGTATCAACCACTAAAAATGTTGGCTTTATCGCCATATATCTATGATTTATAACTCTTCGAATAACTTTAGGCAACTTGTCACTATCCTTTTTTTCTATACTGTAATCATACTCTTATTATTTAAGATGTTACCCTGTTTCGTCCATTCATTTTTGATTCATAAAGGAGTCCATCGGCACGATTAAGCAAATGTTCTCCATCTTCGTCCTCTTCGAGTTGTGCTACACCGAATGAACAGGTGATATTTCCTACATGCTCAAAAACTTTTTTATCAATAACATTTCTAAGCATTTCCGCAACTTTGATTGCTTCGTCCAAATCAGTATCCGGGAGTAGCAAAACGAACTCTTCTCCTCCCCAGCGGGCGACAATATCACTACGGCGGATCCGCTGAGATACAAGAGCCGCAATCTGTTTCAGCACCACATCTCCGACGAGATGACCGTGATGGTCGTTGACATCTTTAAAATGGTCGATATCAAAAAAGAGAAGACTCAAAGATTTATTTCCCCGTTTTGCCACTTGGATAATATGCTGATAGACCATAGCAAAATGGAGACGATTTGGGATCTGTGTCAAAGGATCGGTCATTGTCTGTAATTGCATCGTTGAGATATCGTTAAATATCACAACGTACCGAACCTCTTCGTTAACTTTGAGCACAGAAATGCGCACCTCAAATACAGTAGTATTTCCCTCGTTCGTAATTTTTGCTTTATGCGTTTTGAGAGGATGATCGAGCATATATTCAGTCCAACGCTGATCATCATGCATCGGCATCAAATATTCATCCGTATCACCCTCTTCAAAATACTCACAGACACACTCATGATCTTTTTTGAAAGCTTCTACATTATCATAATGCAAATATCCCAAAAACGAATTATTTGCTGCAACCAAGTGTTCTCCGTCGGTAACAATAACCGGAGAAGGGACTGAATCGAGGATCATTTGCGAATACCGCTCTTGAAAACTCATTTTGAATGTTACATACGTGTAGACTCGATCGACGATCAATCCTATAATAGCAATCAATACGAGAGCAATAATCCCCGTAGCGATAATCATATGACGAACATGTGTTTTGAAATCATCGGTTGCTCGGAGAAACATAATCGCTCCGATCGGCTTGGCGATGTAATTGTTGACTTTGAGTACATTGATTTCATAGGTCAGGTTCATATGGGATAAAAAACCATTCTCAAGGGTATGATGCGTCATTGCGTACTTTTCAATCAACGAGCGATAATTCGTTTCGATTTCGACCCCTCTATAAACTCCTACCTCAATCGCTTTTCCTACCCGACCAAATTTTCCTAAAGCATCTTTATTGACAAAGAAAAATGATTCATACCCTGCAAAACGGCGAATTTTGTCGGTAAAATATGGGGCTGAGATTCCGAATTCGACCGATCCGATATAAACCCCGCGATCAAATGCAGGGATCAAAATACGAAACGCCAACCCCTGCCGACCTTCTTCAAATCCGGAAACACTTTGCTCGCTTTTGTGAGCATAGGCAACCATTGGACGTTGATCGGCAATTCTATCACCGTATACGCCAGGCTGATGGAGACGAAGAAGTGATGTACCGTCCGCATTATGAAACTGCATCACGATCAGCCATGGATTCTCACGCTGCATAACTCCCCAACGCGGACGAATAAGCTCGTAGAGTTTATCATGATCTTTTTTTCTAAAGGCGTCCATTACACCGGGTGATCGGAGATTGGCTTCAGCCCGTGAGTGATAAAATGAAATCGAATCTTTGAGGGTTTCATTGTAGGTACGAAGAACATTGGTTTGCGCTTCACTCAAACGCCGTTCGTTTTCTTCATATTCATGATACAGATTATACGTGGTGATAATCGAAGCGACCGTTAAAATCAAAAGGCTTAAAATAAAAATGATTTTGCGTTTGGCATTCTTCATAACATCTCACTTTTTGATTCAACTGCACCCGAACTCTTTTGAAAGGCTTCAAATTTGACCAAAGGTATCGGAGGACTAAAATAGTACCCCTGATATGCACCACATCCAAAAGAACGGAGTATCTCGAGCTGTTCCGCCGTCTCAACCCCCTCAGCAATAACGGATAGTCCCATGCTCTGAGAAAGGGCGATTGTCGATTTACAGATTATTGCATCATTGGGATCACTCAAAATATCACGTACAAAACTTTGATCGATTTTTAGCTGATCGAGCGGAAGACGTTTAAGATAGGAAAGAGATGAATACCCTGTTCCAAAATCATCCAGAGAAAATCGGACCCCGAACTCTTTTAGCGTATCCATTTTTACGATCACTTCTTCGATATTATCAACCAACAAACTCTCGGTCAGTTCAAGTTTTAACCGTTTTGGATCAGCCCCGGTTTCACGCAGGAGAGTTATCACTTCATCAACAAAACTGCTCTGTTTAAACTGACGAGCGCTCACATTGACTGCTACCGTCAAATCTTTAAACATTTCCTGATCTGCCCAACGTGCGATTTGATGCATGGCCGTTTTTAAAATCCATTGCCCAAGTGGCAAAATCAAGCCAGTCTCTTCGGCGATCGGGATAAACTCGGCAGGCGAGACAACCCCTCGCTGAGGGTGATTCCATCGAACCAATACCTCTGCCCCATACGTCGTACCGTCTTGGAGTACTTGCGGCTGATAATAAAGAAGAAACTGCTCTTCCTCGATCCCTTTGCGAATCTCCTCTTCAAGCGATGCCCTCTCTTTGAGAGAACTTTCCATTTTCGGATCAAAAAAACTAAGTGAATTTCGCCCAATCTCTTTGGATTTGTACATAGCCAAATCGGCTTGTTTCATCAGTTCATCTTCACTCACGCTATCTGAGTTAAAGAGGGTGATCCCCATACTGGCGGTTGATTGATACGGTATTCCATCGAGTTCATACGGCTCATTTAAAAGAGACAAAATATTTTTCCCTATCGCTTCACACAATGCCGCGGCATTTTTCTCTTCGCTCCCCAGTCCTGTGAGCAGCACAACGAATTCATCTCCCCCCAAACGGGCGACACTCTCTCCCTCACGGATACAGCTTAGCAATCGTCTGCTCGATTGCTGAAGGAGCATATCTCCCATAGCGTGCCCTAATGTATCGTTAAGAGTTTTAAAGTTATCCAAATCAATAAACAGCAATGCACCGAATTGCTTATCGCGTACACTCACTACTAGTGCTTGATTGAGTCGGTCAATTAAGAGAGTCCGATTTGGCAACTGAGTCAAAGAGTCGAAAAATGCAAGCCTATTGATCTCCTCTTCGGCAAATTTTCGTTCCGTAATATCTTGCACCGTTCCCATCGAGCGAAGCGGTTTTCCATCGGAATCAAATTCGCTCATACCGCTCTCATGAACCCATTTGATCCGCCCATCTTCCATCAGCAATCGATGGGTCACTTCATAAGGCTGACGTGCAGAGAGAGAGGTCATGTAGGCACTGTTTACCAGGTCACGGTCTTCTGGATGGATCCGATTCAAAAAGGTCTCATAGTTTGCATCAAATTTTTCAGAATCTACCTCAAAAATTCGATACACTTCATTTGACCACATAAGCGTATTCTCTCTCAAGTCTAAAGACCAGCTCCCCATTCGAGCAAAATGCTGTGCTTCATTCAACATTTCAGTATTTTGACGCAATATTTTTTCAAACACTTTACGCTGGGTAATGTCTTCATAAATTCCCAAAACACCGAATATTTCTCCGTTGTTGTTTTTCAAAGGAATTTTAGAGGTGCTGAGCCAAATTTTTTCCCCATTTGGAGTTGTTTGCTCTTCTTCGTAAAAGAGTTTGGACTCGCCCGATGAGATGATGGCACGATCATCAGCACGATACAAATCAGCTTGCTCAGACCATCCCATTTGATAATCATCTTTTCCAATCAATTCAGAAGGGCTTTGTAACCCGGCATCGTGTGCAAAAAGGGTATTGCATCCCAAATAACGCAACGATCTATTTTTCCAAAATACCCGAATCGGAATGGTATCAATGATGTTGTCCAAAAGGTTTCGAGACTCGATAATAGCATCTTCAGCTTTTTGCCATTCCGTAATATCGGTATCATTTCCCCGATATCCGAGCAGCCTTCCATCCGATGAAAGGAGCGGAATGCCGTTTGTCATAACCCAAATGGTTTTACCCTCTTTACTTACAACACGATTTTTCAAATTGCTGAAACTCATTTTGCGTTTAAATACCTCAAACGCATTTTGTTTAAATTCTTCCCGTCCATTAATAGGATGCAAATCATAAAAATAGGTTCCTATAAGCTCATCAGCACTGTATCCCAATACTTCATAAACAATATCGCTGATATAGGTATAGACACCCTCTTCATTCACCTCCCAAGCAATCGTTCGGCTATGACGGGCAAGCTGTTCCAAGCGCTGTTGGCTTTCGTGCAAATAACGCTGTTGATTTTCAATTCCCTCATCTGTTTTTCGAAGCAAAAAGTAGGTAAATCCTAGCAGCATCCCGATCAAGCCCAGAGCAGTCACAACACCAATCGATACAGAATCAAAAAACTCTACATTCTCATTGGTAACATTATGAAGGATAAAAATATCTCCTACCGCTTTACCTGAAACATCTTTGAGAGGTGTCATCGCAATCCGAAAGGTACTCCCCTCTACATAAACCTCGGTATCAGGGTTATCATGGATATGTTCGGATACTAACCAATAATTCATTTTATCGGCTATTGCATAAGGAATTTTTTGATCGGTTGCATAAATTAAAGCTTGGTTTTTGAGTAAATTCCAATCAGGCTCACGGTCAAGAAGCCTCATCCCCTCTTCCCATGCAGAACGTTCTAAAATATCTTTGTTGAGCACTAAAAACAATTCGACATCCGATTGAAAATGGAGCTGATGCAATACGTCTTCGATCTCTTTGCCCATTTCGATGTAACCAATCAGTTCGTTGTCGACAATAATCGGTTGTACTACTCGAAGGGTAAGCATCCCCATCGGGCCCACTTCTATTCCTGATGATGTTTTTCGGGTCCATTCTGCTTCAAGAGCGGTAAAACGGTTAATCGTATCCCCTTTTTTAGGAGGATTGTGCACTCGCAGCAAACAGACACGCGCAGTATCCATAAAATAAAAATGGGTAACTTTGTTTTCCTCTTTCATTTTTTGGAAAACTTCCTGCCATTGCTGCAGCAGTGTGTTCGAATCTTTGTTTCGCAACGCTTTTTGGACATCAGGGTCATTACTGATTGTTTTGATACTCAGAGAGAGGGCAGATGTCTGTTCTGCCAACAATCTCTCTTTGTCATGATTAAGTTCGGAGATGGATCGTTTAAAAGTGTCGTGAAGATAATGACGATGCTGCTGATAGAGAAAAATACCGACACCAATCGACGAAAGAATAATAAGCAATGCCAAAGGAAACATCAAACGGCGCATCAACGGTTTAGGTTGAATCATTGTACGATCGTATGATTGCCATAATAAGCTTTTTTTTACTTTCAATTTATTCGCTTTGTCAAAAAATGTTACTGTTCTTATTCGTTAAAAGAATACTGCTTTGATCCTTTGGAGTTTCTTATGGATCGGCAACTATCTTAATACTAAAAGTTCCCTACCAGTCATATTTCTTTTATATTTATGTCAACTCTACAACACACTCATCATCATCGTCCACATTTTGGAGTGTAGCAGCGTAGAGTTTTATCTTCATATCTTCAGTAATAATATGATCAATCAACGCTTTTTTGATAATAAATTTGAGCTTTGTTTGGATCATCGCAATCGTAGGAGAATGTGTGACCGAACTGTTCACAAATTCGATAATCTCAGCGTGCAGTTTTTGATGGTATTCAAACTCTGGAAAAGCAATACGCTTCATATACAGCTCTTCATCCCTAAAATGTTCACCCATATAGCTGCTCAGCTCACCTAAAATCTGTCGTAACTCTTCTTTTGTCGATCTTGAGGCATCTAATGCCGCTATACGAGCCACAATCTCAAAAAGACGTTGATGCTGATCGTCAATCTCCCGTATCCCGAGGCGATATTCTTCACTCCACTCTAATCCGGTTGCCACTGATCGTTTCCTTTTTCACTCTCATATATATACATGTTGATTTTAACGTATTTTTAGAAAAATCGATTATATAAACGACAACCTCATCATCGCTCCGCGAAGCTCTTTTTTAGTTTTTGGGTACTACTATTGAACTATAGTTACACATTCCAACAAAGAGTAGTCTATGAAAAATATCTTTCTTGTTCTAATGATTCTTTATGCAAGTGGATGGGGAGTAGATAACCGATTCGGCAGTGTCGGATATGGACGGATGCAAACCTCTTTGGATGGCGATAAAGCTAACATGTGTTTTAAGGCCCCAGGTGCAGGGAGCAAATACCGTCTTGGCAACGAATGTGAAACATGGATAGAACTTGGATTTTACGATACGATCACGTTCGACAACGGCATCACAATGCACAATCAAATCCGCCCTGTCTTTACCGGTCCCAATAACCGTGACATTGAGTATCTCAGACTCGATGAAGCCTATACCGAACTCTCCGGTATTTTCGATAACAGTGTTTCTTTTTGGGCAGGGAGACGCTTTTATGATCGGTATGACAGTCATATAACCGATTACTTTTTTTTAAATATGAGCGGAACGGGTGCAGGATTTCGCAACCTCGATTTAGGGGATCTCAAACTCTCGTACAGCTACCTTTTTGATCATGTTGATCCATCCACACTCAGCGGTAATGATACGGTTCTTTTTGACAGTCATGATATTCGGTTATCCGCTCCGACGTTGAGAGGAGAGTGGACATTCTTCGCCAATGCTATGACTCTTCACTCCTCTGCGGTACATACCGATACATCCAGAGGATATGCCCTCGGAGCCCTCTACAAAGATAAAAAAATCACCCAAGAACTTTTTGGAATGGCGGGTGAAAACATAACCGGCTTATTTTATGGAGAAGGGGTTGCCAAAGGTGCCGGAAGCATCTCACCTTACTATCAAGACACTTTTGTCGAAACCATCATCCAAACGGGGAAAGCTATCGATGAAGCACAAACATGGCGATTTATCAACTATAACGATTTTGCCAATGATAGATGGGGAGTGATGAGTAATTTCGTTTACGAAACTCGTGATGAAGAAGCGTTTTCAGCGACCAAACAAACGTGGCTCTCCGCCGGAGTACGTCCGTACTGGTTTTTTCACCAAAATGCCCGATTGGTTGCCGAGTTAGGAATCGATTATATAGATGATAAAACCAATGACACTATCTACCAGCTGAGAAAAACAACCCTTGCGCTCGAAGCAGCCCTCGACAAAGGGATATGGAAACGACCGGTACTGCGCTTGTACTACACCCATGCTGAGTGGTCCGATAATGCCAAAGGGCTAATAGGCGGCGACTATTACGCAGATCAAACACACGGAGACAATCTCGGAGTTCAAGTCGAGTATTGGTGGTAAACATGGTACAATTAGAGATGAATGCAGGAGTAAATAATGCTTAACCATAATTACAAATTCATACTTTTTACAGCGATGAGTCTCTGTCTGACGTTAAATGCATATGCAGAGACAAAAACGATTGCATTTGCCCAAGATACAATGAGTAACGATTTTCGAAAAGCACAGGTTTATGAGGTTCGAGATGCTCTCTCTAACAATTCTGAACTAAAATTTATCTCATCCGATGCAAAAGGTCAAACCTCTTTGCTGATCCATCATATCGACGACTTCATCACCTCTAAAGCCGATGTAATCATTGTAGGGACCAATGATGAAAAAGCGGTTGTTCCCGTTGTTGCGAAAGCATACAATAGCGGTATACCCGTCATTGTTTTAGATCGGGGGATTGCGGGAAACGGCTACACGACATTTATCAATTCCGATAATATTAAAATCGGGAAAATAGGGGCGGAATATATTGCCAAACGTCTCGGAGGGAAAGGGAAAGTACTTTTGTTTGAAGGGCTTTTAAAAGCAGATGTGACCAAACTGCGCACAAAGGGTTTTATGGATGAAATTGCCAAACACAAAGGAATTTCCGTCATCAAACGAACCGGCAATTATCTCCGAAAGGATGCAATCATTGAAATGGAAAAAGTGATTGCATCAGGTGAAAAAATTGATGCCATTTTTGCCGAAAGCGATAGTATGGTAAGCGGAGCACGTTCGGCGATGGAACGTCATGGAATAGATCCCTCTACCCTCATCACAATCGGGTGTGATTATACCTCTGAAGCACGTGACGCTATTCGTACCGGAAAACAAACCGGTTCGGTTTTATTCCCTCTGGGAGGAGAGAAAAGTGCCCAGATCGCAATCAAGATTCTCAAGGGTGAAAAGGTTCCAAAACATATCGTAATCCCTGTTAAACTGGTTACAAAAGAAAATGTCGAAAGTGTAAGGCCGATCTTTTAAATGTTTCAAACTTTTTACCACACTTTTAATCTCAAAACGAAACTGTCAGTTATTCTAGTCTTTTCAACTCTTGTATTATCGCTCATTACGGGAATATATTTCGACTATTTTTTGCGAAAAAATTTTGTTAATACCGCTCAAGAGAAAATAGAATACGCATTTTCTCGTATCCAAATCGATTTAAATCAAGTTGCGATCGATCTCAAAAAAGGGATAACCTTTATCCAAGATGATGAGATGCTTTTGGCTTCGGTTGAACTCATTAATAGCTATCAAGACAAAATGAACTACGATGTTGTCTTGCTGGATGAAGAGAAAAAACATATCGCCGAAGAACTGCTCGCTCATGTAAAACTCTCTCAAAACAACGATATAGCACTCTATGATTTTCATGGAGAACTCATCTCCTATGTCAGCAAAACGCCCAAAGGCTATTATCTCACCTATGTCTCTTATAAAGAGGGAAAACCTCTTTTTTACAGTCGCTATGAAGATGAATATGATTACGTAGAAAGACCATTCAAGCCCCACTGGCTTTTAAGCTATAAACATATCTCCTATTACACACAAAAGGATCTTGGATACAACAGTATCGTCACACATCATCGCATTCAAGACAATCTCATTCTCAAAGCGCATAAAAGCCTTTTTACACAAAATAAAAAACAGCTGGTTGCCCATATCGAAATGTCCAAGCATATCACTCAATCTTATTTTCAGGCGCTTTCAAATGATATGAGAATAGATATTTGGAGTACTGTAAAACCTAAAAATATGACAACGCTTCACCCGTTGGAGAAAGGTCAATTCGAGCTCACAGAAGAAAAAAATCGTTTTATCAGTTCAGCCACTGTCAAAACGGTCAATGAAGAGGTTGTTTTTTATGCATCACTCGATGCTTCGGAACTCGAAGCGACTCTTTTAGAAAACCGCGTAACCTTTTTCATATTGATTTTGTCATTAACGCTTCTCACACTCTTTTTACTCCGTATTTTGTTTAGAAAAACCGTTGCACAACCTCTCCAATCCCTGATGAAACAGATTGAAAATATCGAAAATCAAGATTATTCCGAGTATAAAATAATCCGTACAGGTGATGAACTGGAGACCATATCCAAAAATGTTAATCAGCTGGCGTTTACCCTCCAAGAGCGTGAGCGTTCTTTATTGAAATCACAAAAAGAACTCGAAAACCTTTCCAATACCGATCCTCTTACCAATCTCCCGAACCGCAGGCTCTTCAATGCTCTCTTGCAGCATGGTATTTCAAAAGTTTTGCGAGCTAAAAAGCACCTGGCAGTCATTTTTTTGGATCTCGATCAGTTTAAACAGATCAATGATACACTCGGACACAATATCGGAGACATACTCCTCCAAGAGGTTGCACAACGTCTTCGCAAAACGCTTCGAGAATCCGATACATTAGCCAGAATCGGGGGAGATGAGTTTAATATCCTAATCGAGGGATTTGAGCGGCATAGCGATTTGGAGCCTATTTTAACTAAAATTATTGATTCGTTTCATCTCCCGTTCCACTGTAGTGAGCATGAAATCAGAATCTCTTCGAGTATTGGTGTTTCTGTTTTTCCTGAGGATGGTGAATCGATATCCGATCTTATCAAAAATGCTGATTTAGCCATGTATCGCTCCAAAGATACCGGTCGAAATCGCTATAGTTTTTTCACAAAAGAGCTTGGGCATATCGTCGAAAATCGCAGCCAAATATTGCATGCACTCAAAAATGCAATAGAAGCAGGAGATGAATTCACCCTCCTCTATCAGCCTAAAATTTCAGCTCAAAGCGGAAAAATAGCAGCCGTTGAAGCATTGATACGGTGGAATAGCAGTGTTCTTGGGTGGATGGCTCCCGATCGTTTTATCCAATTAGCGGAAGAGACCGGGCTAATTATTCCGATTGGGTCATGGGTTTTGCAACAAACAAGTGCTGATTTCATGCAACTGCGTTCACAAGGATTTATATTACCCTACATTGCCGTCAATGTCTCAGCCATCCAGCTCGAAGAAGCGGATTTTTTTGATCTCCTCAATACCGTAGTCGAAAAGACTAAATTCGACCCTCAATGGCTTGAAATCGAGATCACAGAGAGCTATCTTGCGACCAATGCCCAGCATGCCCTCTCAACCCTTGCAAAACTCAGAAATATGAATATAAAAATAGCTATTGATGATTTCGGAACAGGGTATTCATCCCTTAGTTATTTGAAAAAACTCCCGGTTGACCGCCTCAAAATCGACAAATCGTTTGTAGATGATCTCCCCCATTCTTCAGAAGGTGTTGCGATAACCCGCGCGATTATCGCATTAGCAAAAACCTTTAACCTCTCTATCACTGCAGAAGGGGTAGAGACTGCAGAGCAGCTAGAATTTTTACAACATGAGGGATGTGATGAAATACAAGGCTACTATTACGCAAAACCTTTAACACTTGAAGAATTAAAAGCATTTATCACATCAACTGCGCGAGAATGACTTAACGGAACCACAGCCTCATAATCGCTCCGCCGAGGAGCATATACGCAATCTCTTCAAACCCTCCCATCCAGGCCCCCATCGCTCCCAATGCAAGAATCAATGCGCTATAAAGCGGGGCCGTCGCTTCGCGCAACTCTTTTTTCATCATCCCATACTGTAATTCTGAGAGCTGTACATTCAATTCCCCTTTACTGGCACGTTCGATCATATGACGAAACGCCGCTATATCAGCGGGAATACGTTTGATCTCATCGATGAGCGTCTCTAGGATTGAATCTTTCATCCCTAGTGCTTTGGGTATATTATTCTGTAAAATCGGGAGAATATCTTTTATCCCGTTAAAATTTTCGATATAGGTCGTCCCCAACCCTTCGATGATCGCACTCACTCGGAGGATATAAATCGCCTCTTGGGGAAGTTTAAAGGGGAGATTTCGGGTCTGTTCCAGCACCTCGAACGCCAATTTCTGCATACTGCCGCTATCGAGTGCATCATTGCCGAAAATATCAAACATCCGCTCCGTAAACTCGGCTAATTCAGCTCCGGGTGCATCGTACGCCACTGTACCCAACCGTTTTGCCGCAGATACATACGCTTCAAAATCACGCTCGTTTGCCGCTTTAATCAGCTCGATGATGGCGATACGGGTATCGTTTGGAACCCGTTTCACCATCCCAAAATCGAGCAATACCAGTTTCCCCTCAGAGTTGACGAGAAGATTCCCCGGATGAGGATCGGCGTGAAAATACCCTTTTACCAGCATTTGATCGGTGTAAAAACGGACCAACTGATCTATAATGGGGTGAATATCAATATGGTTGGAGATAATTGCCTCACGATCATCAAATCGCCACCCCTCTTCAAAACTCATCACCAACGCATCATCACTGCTGAGAGAGGGGTAGCATTTAGGGAAAATGATCCCTGAATCTTTATACATATGGGAAAATTTCTCCAGATTGCTCCGTTCATGGTTGAGACTGCACTCTTGGACAATCATTGAAGAAAATTCAGAGATCACCGACTCGATCGAGTGACGGGTCGTATGGGAAAACAAAGGGCGAAAAAGGCCGTTAAATAGGGTCAGTATCCGTATATCGGCACGCACCCGTCTCTCTATCCCCTCACGGCGCAGTTTGACCGCAACTTTTGTTGACTCATCAATCCACGCTTCATGAACCTGCCCGATCGAAGCCGAGGCGATAGGGGTGGGATTAAAATGGAAAAACGGGAGGGTTGGAAATGCCTTAGAAACTACCCGATCATACGCACTCAGACTCATGGGAGGCAAATCATCGTGCAAGGTTTTTAGAGCACCCAGATACGACTCATCGAAAAAATCGTTTCGGGTCGCCAACACCTGTGCGAGTTTAATAAAGCTCGCCCCCAATTGGGTAATCGTCAATGCAAGGTGATCGGGAGATAGTGGCGAAATCCCTAAAAAACTCTCCCGCTTTTTAATGAGGAGATAAAAGGACAATAGTAACCGAAAAACGCTCCAAAGGCGCAGAGGTGAATAGAGCCAACTCACGATTTTAGCGCTTCGATATCCTTTTTTGTCGCGATTCCAAGCTCTTCGATCACTTCGCGAATCGTAGCTTTAAGTTCCTCTTTGAGACGCTTCTCTTCGTCTTCCCCTTTGGTTTTGAGGCTCTCCAGAAAGCTTTTAGTATCTGACGTGTTGAGTTTCCCTTTATCTTCAAGCTTTTTAAGCTCCTCTTCTACTTTTTCTTTCAAAAGCAAAGCTCCGCCCATTCCCGTGTACAGTAACTCTTTTAACATGATGATTCTCCACAGTTTAGATAGTGCTAGTATAAGCTTAAAATATTAACGTCGGTATCTCTTTTTTGTCCATTTATTCTCATATGAACTTTTTTATGTCACCCCTCTCTATTTCATCACGAATACGGTACACTTAAATGAATAAAAAAAAGAAGTGATTAATGATTTACCCTCTCAATCTGCGTGAAGTCTCATACGCTCTCTCCGAGGCGCTCGATTATGTCGGAATCGACGATACGATGCATGGAAAACGGGTCGCTTTTATGTCAGCAGAGGTTGCTAAGTATTTGGGATGGGACCAAACCCGTATCAACAACATCATCATGTTGGGAATGCTCCACGATTGCGGTGTCTCTTCAACCGATGTCCATAATCATCTGGTCACTGAACTCGACTGGGACAACTCTCAGGTGCACTGCATTCGGGGGGCTTCATTACTTGAGAAAGTCCATATTTATCACCAATATGCCCCTGTCATTTTATATCATCACACGCATTGGAGTCAGTTAAACCAGCTAACGGATGAAGAATTAAAAGAGAACGCTAATCTCATCTATCTCACAGACCGTGTCGATGCACTAAGGGTCCAAATCGGTGATTCCTCGCTTCAACAACGCCAAGAAATAGCTTCCGTTATTGAAAAATACGCAGGTGAAATGTTCTCACCTGAACTGGTAAAAGCCTATTTACAAACCTCTCATTCCGATTCCTTTTGGTTTTATCTCGAACCCGAAGCTCTAAATGACTATTTTAGCGATTGGATTGAAGGGGGAGCGGAAGAATCGGTCCATTTTGAAACGCTCAAAAATATTGCAATGATGTTCGCCAGTGTCGTCGATGCCAAGAGTCCTTTTACGACGGAACACACTTATGGAGTTGCATCACTCGCACTCTACCTTGCCCGTTTATCCACTCTCTCTGAAGAGGTGCAGGAGAAAATCGAGCTTGCGGCATTTTTTCATGATTTGGGAAAATTACGTATTGCCGATGAAATTCTCCATAAACAAGGTGCTCTAACAGACGAAGAGCGATCACACATGAACCGTCACGGGTTTGATTCTCATATGATTCTCCGTAAAATCAAAGGATTCCAAGAGATTGCCAAAATAGCTTCGATGCACCATGAAACACTCGATGCAAAAGGATATCCTTATCATCTGAGTGCGGATAAAATCCCAATTGAAGCACGTATTCTTACCGTTGCAGATATCTTTCAAGCATTGGTTCAAAATCGCCCCTACCGCGATGGCATGAGTGCCGAAAAAGCATTTGAGATTATCTCTGCCATGGTTGCGGAAAATAAACTGGATCCTAACGTAGCAAATTTACTCGAACAAAACCTGGAAATCTGCTACAACCACGCTATGTCTCCGGGTTCGTATCTTTCGCATGATGAAGTCGCTAGATGAACTAAGAAACTTTTCGTTAAAGTTTCCATAGCTTACACAAAAGAGTGTCATGAAAGATTTTTTTATCCAAAACCCTGATAGCTTTTATCTGTTATTGGAACATCTTAATGAGGGTATTATAGTTCACAATGATGAGACACAAATACTCTATGCTAACCGTGCCGCATTGAGTATTCTAAAAACTCTAAGCACCACTCTCATCGGAAAATCACTGAGTGATTTTTACCCTCTTTTTTCCTCCACTCAAGTGGATACCAATGAGCCTATTGAGATTTGCCTTGTATCAGGTCGAACACAATGGATACAAATCAACTCGGTTCTAAAATCAAACGAGACACAAACATGTACGATCATCTTTAGTGATGTGACGGACCAAAAAAATGCAGTGGAAAAAGCGACCCTTTTTGAAAGTGCCGTTGAGTCGATCGATGTTGGGATTACCCTTGCCGATCCCAACCTCCCAGATACCCCTCTCATCTACGCCAATCCTTCTTTTTTAGAGAAAACAGGCTATTTGAAAGAGGAAGTGATCGGTCGAAACTGCCGATTTTTACAGGGAGATTCACGGGATCAGAGAGCTAGAGAAACCATACGAAATGCAATTCATGAACACACATCAACCCAAACGGAGCTTCTCAATTACACCAAATCGGGTGAGCCGTTTTACAATTTTCTCACCCTCTCCCCACTTTATCTTGACAATGAACTACGCTATTTCGTTGGAGTTCAACACGATATTACCGCGATCAAACTCCAAGAAGAGAAGCTCAAAGAACAGACCCTCTACATACAGACGATCATCGATGCCCAAGAGAATATTATCATCGCTACCAACGGGCTACGAATCATGTATGCGAACAAAGCGCTTCTCAATTTTTTCGGATATCCCGCACTCGAACCGTTTATCGAAGATAGCACCTGTATTTGTAACCGTTTCATCCCTGATGAGCATTTTTTTCATCTAGGTAAAGTCGCACCGGATGAATTATGGGTCAATACCCTCATGAGAATCGATGAAAAAAATCGGATTGTCATTATGGAATCGGGCGAAGAGATCACCCACTATTTCAAAGCGACGGTGATTCCGTTTAACGGTTCCCACTACATCGTCTCATTTCAGGATGTAAGTGCTACTTTGCTCAAGGAGGAGATTTTGATCTCAAAAGCGTATCATGACCCCCTCACTCAAGCCTATAACCGACAATATTTTCATGAATATATTGCTAAATGGAGACGCAAAAACACCAAGTATCCCACAATAGGACTGATCCTTTTGGATCTGGATAATTTCAAATCGATTAACGATACTTACGGTCATCTTAAAGGAGATGAAGTACTGATCAGCACCGCAAATTCGATCAATTCAGCCACTCGCACCAATGATCCTGTGATACGCTGGGGAGGAGAAGAATTTATCGTACTCCTCGAACTTGAAAGTCCTGAAGCACTCTTTCGAATCGCGGAAACTATCCGAGCAACTATCGCCAAAACACCGATCGAAGAGGTGGGGGTTGTCACCAGCAGTATCGGAATCACCCTAATGGATAAATCCGAACCTCTCGAATCGGCACTTAAACGGGCTGATGATGCACTCTACCATGCAAAAAAAGAGGGGAAAAACCGTGTAGAAGGGGAGTTTTATCATGAATGATCTCAAAATTTTAGTTCTTCAGCAGTGGTCTCATCCCCTGATTTTAACCCTGTTGATTGCTCTTTTTTATCTCCTGACACTCTCAACACAACATGGATATACACTCCGCTTTGACCAAAGTATTTTGACCTGGTTTCACCATGTTCGCACCCCTTGGCTCGACACCTATTTTTCTACGATCACATGGATGGGATCATTGTGGCTTTTGATCCCGCTATATCTAGGGTACATTATCCTCTACGGGTCTTCCAACCCAGTGATGGGGAAAATGGTTACCCTCATCTTTTGGGGAACTATTATTACCACCTATACACTCAAATATCTCCTTGAACGCAAGCGTCCCCACTTTTTCGGCCCGCTTCATGAACTGCCGATTGATCCCTCATTCCCCAGTGCTCATTCTGCCCAAATCGCAGCATTTACGATCGGAGTAGGACTGTGTGTTTTCACCTCAAATTCAGAAGCTCAAAACACCATCCTCACCGTTTTGGTATTAATCGCCCTTTCAGTTTTTGCTTCCCGAATCTATTTACAGGTTCATTTCCCAACCGACATCATCGCAGGGGTGATGGTAGCATTAGCATGGACGACAATCGCCCTTTGGATCATTAAAACAGGAACACAACAATGAAAAACAAATTTTTAGAGACCGGCGAACACGGCTACCACCCGCTTCGAAAATTCAAAGTCATCCTCGCAGGGCTACGGTTTGCGGTACTCTACGATTTTAGCGTTATGTACAAAATTATCCTCTCTGTAATCATCCTCATTCCGGTCTTTATGTATCGTGAATGGATCGATGTAACCATTATTATCCTCGCCACCGGCGTGATGATTTCCAGCGAAGTGTTCAACACCGCGATAGAAGCGGTATGCGATTTTATGGAGACCCGCTACAACGAAAAAATCGGAATGATCAAAGATATCTCCGCCGCCGCGACGGGAATTGCCATTTTTGTTTGGATAGTAGTCATCGGATTTGAAGCGATCAACCTAATCACACATTTACAAGAGTAAATTAAGATTTCTACGATACCATAAACAAAAGTTATACATTAAGAGTGCACGTGAGTAAGCTAAATTTTACCAAACGTCTTATTTTAGTTATCACTATTTTTATCCTTGCGGCACTCGCATTTATGACATTTCAACTCTATTCTCAAACCACATCCCATTTTAAAACACATGCAATCAGCCGTGCCAAATCGTTGCAAACCTATTTCATGTCGATGCGCTATGTGTATCATCATCAGTTTTTGAACAGCGGGATCGATCTCAACGACTCCACGGTCGGATTTTTGCCCGCCCACGCGGCATCGTTTATCAGCGATGAGTTTTCAAAACGAACTCTAGATGACATCTCCATCCGCAACGTCTCCGATCGTCCCCGAAATCCGAAAAACAAAGCCGATTCCGATGAACTCGAAGCGATGAGGGCTTTTCAAGAAAATCCCGAACTCAAAGAGCGTTTTACGACCATCCGTCAAAACAATCAAGAATATTTTTTCTATACTACCCCAATAAAAATTGAACCCTACTGTATCCAATGCCACGGTAAAAAAGAGGAGGTTCTCCCCTATATCGCAAGCCGATACGATACCGCTTTCGATTATAAAATCGGAGATGTACGCGGGATTACCAGTATCAAAATTCCCAAAGAACTTATATCCAAAGAGGTTCTATCAATCTTCTGGACACAAACGTTTGTGAATGCGATGACCGTCTTATTATTACTCGGAATGATCCATTATGCTATACGCCTCCTTACCCGAAAAGAGGTTGAAGACAAACAGCGGCTAGAAATAGAGGTTCATAACCGCACCGCCGAACTTGAACAATCGAACAACTATCAAAAGCACCTTTTTTCGATTCTCCGTACCGTTGCCGATAGCAATCAGATCCTCATAACCACCCAGTCACTGGATGAACTGATTGAAAAAACGGCTCAATGTTTGGCTGAGAATGAGTCGTTTTCGATCGTTCGGATCTCTTTGGTAGAAAAGGGGGAATTACGAGTTAAATCCATATACGGATTAGAGAGCGAGTGGGATATCCTCCCCATCGAAGAGAGGGTGCTATACACAAATCAATCCTCCGTCATTACCGATTTTACCTCCGAAGTCTCCGAAACATGCAAAGAAAAAGCGATTCGATATGGCATCACTGCCATCTACGTCTCCCCACTGCGCAAAGACAATTTCGCATCCGACGCGTTTGGTGTAATGATGATTTGTACCTCTCAACAAAACGGTTTTACCGCTGAAGAGTGCTCGATGATTGATGAACTTTCAGGTGATTTGGGATTTGCGATCAACTCTTTTAATCAGCGAGAAGATATTGTCAAACTCTCCTATTTTGATCCGTTGACCGAACTTCCGAATCGCCGTCTTTTGATGGAGAGATTTGAGCAAGCAATACTCAGCAGTGAACGGACTCGCCAATACGGAGGATTGCTTTTTATCGATTTGGATCATTTCAAAGGGGTCAATGATCTCAAAGGGCATAGCGCGGGGGATGTCGTTTTGCAAGAAATGGCGCACCGGCTACGGGCTGTTTTGCGCCAAAGCGATACCGTCGCCCGATTCGGGGGGGACGAATTTGTCATCTTGATCGAAAATTTAGGGAAATTTCGACACGAAGCGGCCATCTCTATCCAAGCAACCGTTCACAAAATTCTCGATGTTTCCAAAGAGCCTTTTACGATCAACGATCAACTCTTCTATTTGAGCGCAAGTGTCGGGATTGTTTTGTTTCTCGATAACGAACACCCTATCGATCAGCTCTTTTCGTTTGCGGACAGTGCGATGTACGCCGCTAAAAACAGCGGTCGCAACACCTCCCGTTTTTACGATGAGTTATTGCAAGAGAGTATCAGTGCTCAGGTACAATTGACGCAGGATCTCAGAACATCGATCAATCACGGCGATTTTTATCTGGTCTATCAAAAGCAGGTCGATAAAGAGGAGAATACGGTAGGGGTAGAGGCGTTGATACGGTGGAACCATCCAACCAAAGGGATCATAGCTCCCACCGAGTTTATTCCGGTTGCCGAAACATCAGGATTGATTATTCCCATCGGTGATTGGGTACTCAAAGAGAGCGTCAAACAACTCACCGCATGGAAAGAGGATCCGATCAAAAAAAATTGGCGCATCTCGGTCAATATCAGTCCGAAACAATTCGTTGAAGAGGAGTTTGTCACTAAACTGCACCGTCTCATCAATACGGTTGGAGCTAATCCCTCTCAGATCCGTTTAGAGCTAACCGAAGGGCTATTGATTCAAGATGCCCAAAATGCAATGGACAAAATCAATCTCCTCAAAAATTTAGGATTTTCCCTCTCTATTGACGATTTCGGCACAGGATATTCCTCCTTATCCTATCTCAAAAATCTCCCGATCGATGAACTCAAAATCGATCAGTCGTTTGTGAAAGCCCTCACCACCGACAATTCGGATAAAACGATCGTTCAAACGATCATTACGATGGGACACACCTTCGGACTCGAAGTAATAGCCGAGGGTGTAGAGACGACAGAACAGTTTAAAATCCTCAAAACGATGGAGTGTGACGCATTTCAAGGATATCTATTCAGCAAACCGGAGAAGTCGGAATTTTATCTTTGAAGAGAATTACCCTCTAGCGGGTGAAAGCACGGTGATACTCTTCTGACGCAATTGTTTGATCAATTCAACCAATTGATGGCTCTCTGAAGAGAGTTTTTTAATCGCTTCTTGATCATCCGTCCCGGGAAAGTTATGTTTCTCTTTGATCATCTGATTCGCGAGGACGTGGACTAAACGGTGTTTCTCACTCATTTCACTAAAAAGGGAAAAATTTTTATACCGCTTTTCCCATCCATTTATTTTATATTTTCATCAATTTAACAAAATTAAAGACGTTAAAAGATATTAAATCATTCTCCATTGCAACGTATTTGCGACACAAACACGAAATAATTTTCATATTAAAATGAAAACGGAGGCAAAGATGTCTTTAGCCTACTCTTCGTTACACTCTTTTAGGAGTATTGTCGCCTCTGCGATAAACGATACCCATCTGTTTTGCATTGATTCAACACCAACGATCTACCAATTTTCTCTTTTGGGGGCTCAAGAAAAACATGCCAATGTAAAAGGGTTTCAATCTTATCCTTACCGTTATGGCAATGCCGTTATGATCTCGCACAATGCTCAACACGCCCTTATTTGCGACGCATCAAATGATCGTGTTTTACTACTATCACTTGATCCGATCAAACTTCTCTCTAGCATTTCCGTTACCAAAAAACCTGATATCGCTCACCTCAGCGAAAATGGAAAATATTTTGTGATCGGTAGCAATTCGGGACGATTAAGTATCTACGAAACACTGAGCTGTAAATGTCTTTTTGAATTGAATCTCCCAGATGAGATCGTCACGGTAGCATTTTCCAAACAAGGAAACAAGCTTGCAATCTCTACAATGGATAAAAAAATTCACTTACTTTACATCGAAACGAAAAAAATTGCCTATGTATTTAAAATCGATGACATCGTCGAAGCATTAACCTTTTCAAATGATAATAATAAAATTATCGCTTTTTCGCGATTCGGCACTACCCATATCCTGAACATTATGTCAAAACAACAGTTTTTAGGCGAACCGTTTATGGAGTGGCCGACCCATATCGCCACAGGATTTAATCCACATGTCATACTCTTGGGATCTCGAAGCAATAAACTGTCGATTTACAGCAATTCCGATGGAGCAAAACTCGGATCAGTCAGCTTAGAGTATTGGGGTATCACCTCCATCAGCGCATCATCTGAGAGAGTATTTGTAGGGTTTTCCGATGGCAATGGAATCATAATCGATATGAGAGAGCCCATCGATCACGCTACTAAAGCGCTTGAGAGCAAAAACATCGGCTGGCTATGCCAAATCGCACTCGAATCTCCACTGATTTTTATCAATTCCGCTTTATGCACCCTAATTGAATACTATCATCAAGAGATTTTCGCCTATCATCCATCATCCGCTGAAGAGAAACAAGGGTATGAAGTGATCACTGCACTCATCGTGTCTGATAGTACTATCCGCAAAGAGCTTCTTCAAAAGCTCTATACTTCCGAAGATATCGTTCCGTTTATGGAACAAATTGCCGAAGGAAATACTCAGCACGCATGTAATGCCGCCTATGAAGCCCCTCTTTTACGTCAGCTTAGAGAATTTCATGAGGTACGATCGAGCTGTCTACAAGAGTTAATGTATGAAATCAAACTCTTAGAAAGTGATCCTGAAAAGTTTAAAGAGTATATTGAATCGGTCCCCGCTAACTGTTCTCAATGTGTTCACAGTCTGATCCCTAGTCCTGAAACACTCGAAGAAAATTATAAAAAACTTGCTTCGAGCGCACAATCCAATAACTTTTCGGCCATTATGGAGATCACAGAACAACACGATGTTTTACGCCAAACGAAAATCTACAGGCGAGTTATGAATTACGGCGAAGCGCTCATCGACAAGACACTGATGATGATTGCCGCCGGAAAAATGAACGAAGCCGAAGTGTATGCCACAAAACTCTCACGGATAAAGCCGTTCGCCTCCACCGGGAATGATTTTAAAAATCAGATCAAAGCGTACGATACTTTTATGAATGCATCGCAAAGCAAAAATCTCCCCAAACTTTTTTCGATGGCATCAGAATTTCCGGCATTGCGCACCACAGAAGTATTCAAAAACCATCTCGATGAGTATAAAAAAACAGTCTATCTTCCGGCATCCCATCATGCCAAGTCGGGTGACGTTGCCAAAGTGATCTCTACCATTGCCCCATATTCGGCTATCGAGTATTTCGAAGAAAAAAACTTTATCCTTATCAAACAAGCATTGATTCATGAAATTGAATTATATGCTCCCTATGGAGAAGAACAATCTCTTTTGGATCGCTATCATGGCTATTTTGGCTGGGATCAGGAATATGCCGGTGTATGTACCCTTTTTCATATCGTTCCCAATGAACTTAAAAAGCTCGATGATCCTTCACCCGAATCGAAAACATTGACTACTTTACTCACAGGAGAGAGAAAATTGCGACCCCTTACCCATAACGAGGAAAACGATGAATCCAAACAGTGACACCATACAAAAAAATTCAAAAATATTGCGTGAAATCGGTTTTGAGATGAGAGTCTTGATGGTAGAAGACGATCTCATCATTCAACAGCAGCTCAAAATGTTTCTCCTCCGTTTTTTCGGTCATGTGGATACTGCCGAGCATGGAGTAGCCGCCTTGGAACTGTACAACCGCCACAGTTATGATCTGATCATCACCGATTTAACGATGCCGCTAATGGGAGGTATCGAACTCTCCGCCAACATTCGGAGTGTGAATCCAGACCAAAAAATATTGGTCGTTTCGGCGCACTCGGAAAGTGATAAACTGATCGAACTAATCAATATCGGGGTTGATGGTTTTTTGCTCAAACCGATTGATATGAATCACATTTTACAGATTCTAACCCGAACGTGCCAATCGATTTATGATCATAAAATGCTCCGCTATTTCAATAATTTACTGGAACAAACCAATCTGGAGCTCAAAGAGAGTAATATCGAACTCGAAGCAACCCTGAACAAACTTCAGCAGCTACGTGATGGAATCCATGAAAAGCAGGCTGAAGAATATGATGCTGTATCAATTGATGAAGATTTTTATCTTCAAGACGGATATGATTTCGATAGAACCAACGATGTTCTCGAACAAATCGAAGACGATTTTAATCTTTTGCTTGTGAGTTCAGATCGGAATACCAACCAAACGCTTTTAGCAGCACTTACGATGTTTCTCAAACACTACACTGACGAGATACACCTGATTGCCCAGTTTCAAGAGATCAGCTACAAACTCGCCGATTTAACCCAATGTTTCGCTACAGTGAACGAAGAAGCTGAGAATATGGATTTTTTAATTCCATCGATCACCTCTTTATTCGATCATCTGGAGCAATGGAGACGATCCATTTTTGTCTATCGAAATGTCGAAGACATCCATTTTATGGACGACTATCTCATCGCGAAAATGGACGATATCCTAACAGCGATTGAAAATTTTCAGAAAGAACAACTATGACCTCACCCAATAAGCAATCACATACCCCTGAAGAGATCGATACGTTGGTACAATCTCTACTCAAAGAAATGGATGAACTGTTGAATAAATCAAAAGCGAACCCTTCGATTGAGATTTCTCAAAAACTAGCTGAATGTTTCCAAAAAATGGATGCACTCCAACAACAAATCAAACAGCAAATGGTTAGCTATAAATAGTGAAATTCCCCTATATACTTACTTGATCAACTGGTGGACGATATCATAGCCCAATCCAATGCTAAAGGTGCCGGAATTGAGGGATGGAGGTATTAGCCCCACGGTAGAGGGGTTATTGCTATAATCACAAGCTCCTCGCTTCAACAATCATGAGTGAGAAAGAGAAACTCCGCAAAGTGGTCCGCTTTTTCGATAAATTAAAATACCGAGACTATTTCGATAGTCTCTGATTCGTTCAATCCCCCAACCGTTTTTTCTTCCCTGACACAAATGCAACATATTTGCAACGCTATCGAATTATGATGCCATTTTATTTTTACATCAGGACAACCGATGCTTTCTAAAACATCCCTCTTTCTATCTTTACTCCTTGCGACCTCTTTATTCGGTGAAGATATCAATACGATTCAAACTATTTCATTCGACGGAAATATGAAAATCAAAACACAAACCCTACAGAAGCTTACCAAAGAGTATATCGGTAGTCATCTCAATGATGCAAACGCTCAGAAAATTGCTGATACCGTCCAAAATTACTATCGAAACCACAACTATGCACTTGCTTACACAACTGTTTCTAAACTTGATCCTGAAACCAAGAGTGTTTCCGTTGCAATCCGTAAACACAACGATTTCAATGAACGTTCCGTTCATGATATGAAACAAAAACCTCTAATGGATGGAAAAATAAACCAAATTTTCTTCACAGGGAATGAAAAGCTCTCGACAAATCGTTTGAGCAATTTTGTCCTTCCAATGATTGGCAAAGACAACACTGCTGAAAACCGTCAGATGGTTCTTATGGAAGTGCAAAAACTTTATCGTCAACATCACTATGAGTTGGCCTATGCTGAATTAGTGACAGATAACAACGGCGTGTTAACCGTAGCCATCCAAAAATACCCGAATTTCAAAGCTCGCTATGCCAAAGAGGGTAAAAGTTAATATGGATTTGTTCACTTTGTTCATTATCTCAATCCTTACAGGTTTCATCTTGTTTTTAGTCTATAGCACACAACCCAATCGTATACACCGTTCATAGAGATGATTATGTTAGAGAAAAATGCAACACCTTTGCAACATTAAACGATTAAAGTGTTAGTATGAAAACGTTTAATCATACTTTTACCGGATACGATGAGCTCGAAGTATTTTTGGATACCCATCAAATTGTCGATTCTTCATCGCTGCTGATCCAGTTTTTTGACGGGATGCTCAATCTGCAAAATACCTCTGAACTTCTGGAATATCTTGCCAAAAGACTTCCTCAAGCTCACGTCATCGGAACAAGTACCGATGGAGAAATTATCAATGCAGGCATTCAAGACAACAGTGTTATCCTCAGTTTTACCCTGTTTCAATCAACCGAGCTCTCCTCTATGATGATTACTCTTGGGGATGAGAGTTTCGCTGCTGGAAAACACCTTGCTTTGGAGGCGAATAGATTTGGTGCTCAAGCGATCATTGTGTTCAGCAACCCTTTTGAAACAAACGGTGATCTTTTCATGCAGGGATTTAGCGAACACGCTCATAATGTTATACTAGCCGGAGGGATGGCGGGAGACAACGGAAAATTCCAATCGGCCTATGTCATTTCGGGTTCAAATCTCTATGATAAAAAAGCCGTTGCCGTGATGATGAGAGGCGATCAACTCCGAGTCAACAACGGGTACTCCTTTCACTGGCTTCCGATCGGACCGAAATTTACCGTTACCCGTTCTGTAGGCAACCGTATTTATACCCTCGACCATAAGCCGATACTAGATGTCTATCGAGACTATTTGGGAGATTCCATTGCCGACACACTCCCTTCTGTAGGTGTTGCTTTTCCAATTGTATTTGAAAAAGAGGGAAAACTGGTCGGTCGTGCCCCTTTGATTGAATTCGAAGATGGATCGCTCGGCTTTGGAGGGAGTATCCCCGAAGGTACGCAAGTACAATTCGGAATCGGTAATGCTAATCTCATCCTCGAAGCATCGCATGAGACGTTTAACGCATGTCTTACCCAATCACCCGAATCGATTTTTGTCTATTCATGTATGGCACGTCGCCGTTTTTTAGGAGATTCAATCGGCATGGAAACATCACCTCTGAATGCCATAGCACCGGTATCAGGTTTTTTTACCTACGGAGAATTTTTCACCGACCAAAAGAGCGGGCAATCAACGTTGTTCAATGAAACCATGTCTTTTTTGATCCTCTCCGAATCGGATATTCAACCTCCTCCACCAAAAAACAGTGATTCTGCCACATCCAACGAATGGTCTCTCATCACGTTTGGTGCCCTCTCACATCTGGTGAGCAAAACCACCAGTGAACTTCAAACGCTCAATGGAGTCTTGCAGCAACGGATTGAAAACCAAATCCGTGACAGCCGGGCAAAAGATGAAATCATGATCGCCCAATCGCGTATGGCGATTATGGGTGAAATGATCGGAATGATCGCCCACCAGTGGCGCCAACCGATCACCGTCATCGGGATGGTGACCAATAACGCTATTTTAAACATTCAGATGAGTGAATTCAAAGCCGATAGTATGCTCGATGATTTAGCCCTTATCGATAAACAAGTTCACTATTTATCCCAAACAATCGATGATTTTAGAAACTTTTTTCGTCCGAATAAACTTCCGCAGAAGTTTATTTTTAACGATATCAAAAATGAAATCCTCACAATCATGGGTAAAAGTTTTGAAAATCAAAATATCAATATGATTTTTTCAGGCGAAATGAATATTTCAATGCAAACCTATAAAAATGAACTCTTACAGGTGTTTCTCAACATTTTCAGCAACTCAAGAGATGCTTTTTCTGAGCATGAGATCAATGACGCGACAATCGTTTGCAGTTGTGAAGATCGAGACGAAAATATTCTTTTTTTGATCAAAGATAATGCCGGAGGGATCCCTGAATCCATTATCCCTCGTATTTTTGAACCCTATTTCAGTACCAAAGGGGAGAAAAACGGTACGGGATTGGGGCTCTATATGTCATCGATCATCATCGAAAAACATCTCAAAGGGAATATTCGTGTGTGCTCCCATAATGAGGTTACAATCTTTGCAATCCAAATCCCAAAAATCTCTCAAGAGGAGGTGTTAAGTGTCTTGTAAACCTCAAACTAACCTTTCTGAAAATTTTAATGATTTGATTCGGATGGCAAGAGATATCTCTGTTTTGTACGTCGAAGATGACTCAATGATCCGACAGGAATTCTCGCTCTTTTTACAACGTTTTTTCTCTTCGGTCTCCACCGCTACCAATGGTGAAGAAGGGTTTAATATGGCGATTAACGATCACTATGATCTCATCATCAGCGATATCAAAATGCCCAAAATGGACGGGCTTGATATGATTGAATCTATTAAAATCCATCTACCCCATCAGGTATCACTGCTCCTCTCTGCACACAAAGAGATTTCGATGTTGCAACGCAGTGTGGAATTGGGAATAGACGGATATCTTTTCAAACCGATCAAGCCGCAACAAACAGTGGATACCCTCATCAAAGTATGTTCAAAAATTTCGTTGGAGAGGGAAAACCGCCGCTATAAAGAACATCTAGAAGATATGATAGAGTCTAAAAACCGTGAATTAACCCAACTGTATATGATTGACAAAGTGAGCGGACTCTACACTCTCGGTAAATTAGAACAAGATATCATTCAACATCCAACATATTCCCTTGCACTGATTAAAATCAGTGATTTCAAGAGTTTGAACGATTTTTACGGTTATGAAACCGGAAACTCGATTCTTCTCCAAACCGCACAATGTTTACAATCGATGATTCACGGGTATGAAGAAGCGAAGCTCTATCGGATCAGTGGAGCCCACTTTGCCCTTTTGATCGATATGCAAAGCCATGAACTGGAACGTTTTTCCCGCTATATCATTCACATGTTTGAATCGGCAGAAATCAAACTTGATACCGAAATGATCTATTTAGAGATGGATATCGGGATTATCGACGCTGAGGAGGGGTTGTCCCTTTCCAATGCGGATATCGCCCTGCGTGAGGCTGAACAGAACGGAAAAGTGACTGTTTTCACTCGCAACACCCAAAAAGAGCAATGGAGAGCCGAAAAACTCAAATGTAAAGATATGATCAAACGGGGGTTAATTGAAAACCGATTCGTACCGTTTTATCAACCCATCATTGATAACCGTACCAAAAGTATCGTCAAATATGAAGCGTTGGCACGTTTGATTCTTCCGGATGGCACACTGATCAATCCGGGGTGTTTTTTGGAGGTTTCGAAAGAGACCAAAATGTATACCTCTATCAGTGAAACCATTATTGCTCAGGCAATGAAGGATTTTAGAGATTCAGAGTGTTCTGTTAGCATCAACCTCGATCTCGAAGACATCAAAAGCTTTCATATGCGCGATTTTCTTTTTTCCCAAATCGAGGAGTTCCCCGAACCTCATCGTCTCGTTTTTGAATTGCTCGAATCGGAGGGGATCAGTTCCTACGAACACATCGATCATTTTCTCAACCGATTGAAAAGTTACGGATGCCAAGTCGCCATAGATGATTTTGGTTCAGGCTATTCGAATTTTGAACGATTGGCGAAACTTAACATCGATTACATCAAAATCGACGGTTCATTGATCAATAACATCCATGAATCGTTCCTCTCCCAAACCATCGTCGAAATGGTCTCCTCTTTTGCCAAAAAAATAGAGATTAAAACCATCGCCGAATTCGTCAGCAATCCATCCATTGAATCGGTTGTCGTTTCGATGGGGGTCAATGAATCCCAAGGCTATTTATTTGGGGAGCCTCTCCCCTATTCGAATACGATGCGTTTTATACAAACTCTGTGAAAGATGAGTTATAATCTCTCATCTTTCGATCATGAGAGGGTGCAATGGATCGTTTAATTAAAACCCTAAAAGAGCTTTCACTCGAAAAATCGTTGCTCATTGTCGAAGACGACCCTGAAGTTTTGGGGAGCTTAGAGCGGCTACTCTCCCATTTTTTCACCACCATCAAAACCGCTTCCTCTCTAAACGGGGCGATAGATGCCTATAACCTCATTCACAACACCCATCACCCTCTTATCATCATCACCGATATCCATTTGGGTAAAGAGAGCGGTATCGATTTGATCCAATATGTTAAAAAGAGCAATCCGCTTCAAAAAGTGATCGCCATCTCAGGGACGGAGGAGAGAGAAATTTTTATCGAATCGATTCGTCTGGGGGTCGATCGCTTTATACTCAAACCAATTCATCAAGATGATCTTTTCAATGCCATCATCACCCTTTTGCAGCAAATCGATTACGATTCGGCATTAGCCGCCTCCCGACAACAGCTCGAAGATTCCAAAGAGTACGCCATCAAGCTTCTCGAAGACCAAGATCAGTTTTTGAAAAATGCGATTCATGAAATTCATACTCCGCTTGCCGTTATCATCACCAACATCGATTTGCTGCGGATGGAGGGGATAGACAACGAATACCTCAATGCCATCGAAGCGGGATCGCGAATCATTCAAAACAGCTACGAAGATATGACCTATCTGATGAAAAAAGATCGTACCCATGATCATATCTCTACGATCAATCTGGTCGATTTCATCCATGAGCGGGTACGCTATTTTACTTGTATCGCCGAAGTCAATGAACTCTCCCTCTCAACCCGAGTCGGTCAACCCAATCTCCCTCCGGTTCGTCTCAGCGAAATGAAACTTGCACGGCTGGTGGACAATACCCTCTCCAACGCCATCAAATACTCTTATCGACCCAGCGAAATCAACATCACCGTAGGTACGCATCAAGGGAGCCTTTTTTTTGAGGTTCGCAATACAGGACCGATCATTCAGGATAAAAAGAAGATATTTCATCGATTTCACCGAGAGTCGGAGTACAAAGGGGGATATGGCTTGGGATTGAGCATTGTCGCGCAGATTTGTGAAGAGGAAGATATCCGAATCGAAATCACTTCAACCCAAAAACGGGGGACTTCTTTCAGGTATATTTTCAATAATGCGACGCTCTTGCAACACAGTTTTCCTACAATATCTCTAGAAAATACGCATGGAGCGCTTAAGTGAAAATTTTGTTGTTGGAAGACGAATTTATGCTTGCGCGTTCAATTCGAACTTACCTCTTGGCGCGGGGATACTTGGTTGACCATTTTGACAACGGAGCCGAAGTTCTCGAAATCATTGAGCACCAAAGCCACGATTTTTATATTTTGGATATCAATACACCTCTTGTCGGGGGGATCGAGTGTCTACAGATGATTGCCAAAAAATACCCAAACACCCCCAAAATCATCATCAGCGCCTATCATGACGTAGAGTACATCTCCGAAGCCTTTTCCAACGGTTGTAGCGACTATCTCAAAAAACCATTCAACCTCAAAGAGCTCGAAATACGGATCCATCATCTCACAGCGCAGATTCAATCGACACCCGAAAAAGCATACGATCCGATTATCCGTTTAAGCGAACACTACACCTTTGACAAAGAGAGCAATTTTCTCTATTATGAGGGTGAGCCTCAGATGTTTACCCGTCGTGAACTCTCTTTGATTACGATGTTTGTGAGCAATCTTGGACAAATCATGACCGATGAGAGCATCCGCTCTTTTGTGTGGGACGGCGAAGAGGCAGAACCCTCGACGATTCGATCATTGGTCAATCGTGTTCGAAACAAGCTCAAAGAAGATTTGATCGAAAATGTCCGAGGATTCGGATACATCATGAAAAAGGGTGAGAGTGTCTAACGAACTTCAAAAACTCAAAGAGGGGGCTGAATATCGGAGTGTTCTGATCGTCGATGATGATAAAGATCTCTCCGAATCGCTCAGCCGCATTTTACGGGTTTTTTTCAAAGAGTGCGTCACCGCGCATGATGGAGAAGAAGCGTATGCCATTTTTTGTGATCGGGAAGAAAAGTCGAACCCTTTTACCGTAGTAATCACCGATCTGGAGCTTCCGAAGATGGGGGGGCTTCGTCTAATCCGTCAAATTCGTACTCTATCCCCCGATCAAAGCATTTTGATCCTCTCGGCACATGATGAGGCAGAGTATATGGCCGAAGCAATCCGGCTCGATGTCGAAGGGTACCTGCTCAAGCCTCTGGCAATGCCGAAACTATTTGAACACCTGGAAAAAATTTTCACCTCACCTCATCACATCCCATCATCTTCGCCGATTGAAATCGATCCGCTGACCGGTTGGAAAACATTTCATGAACTTGCCAATAAGATTCAAACCCTCGAATCTCCGAACATCACACTCCTTCGGATGCGAATCACCCACCTCAACAACATGTTTACCTTTGTCGGCGAATCTTTTGCAAACGAGTATATTTCCGAACTCTCAACACTCATGAAAACTCTTTTACTTCACACCAATGGAGAATTTTACCGCACCGCAAACGATGAGTTTTGTCTGGCTTTAGAGGGGGAGATGATCGATATCGCCCAAAATATCGCCGCCAATCTGGTCTCAACCGTCCGTTATTTTCATACCTCCGACAAAGGGATCATCCTCAACTCAACCCTCTGCATCGGGATCGCGTATGGAAAAGAGTACGTTCTTTTGCACTCGAAACTAGCCCTTGAAAAAGTGCTGAATGTCGTAGGAGGAGGCTACAGTCTCTTTACCCTAACCGATCAGGATGAAAATCTCGCACTTATCAAGAGCCGCAATGTTTTGAGGATGATTTTCAATGCACTCCATGAAGAGAATATCGTCCCCTTTTTTCAGCCAGTATGCAACAGCAAAACCTTCGATATTGTAGCCTATGAAAGTGTCGTACGAATCCGAAAAGATGACCATGTGTACGGTCCGGAGAGTTTTTGGTCTTTGGCGTCGGAAATGGGGCAGATGGGGATGATTACCCGTTCGATGATTCGTCGTACTTTTGAACTCAAATCTTCTCTTGATCCTCAAAAAACGATTATTATCTCTCTGAGCGCATCCGATCTGAATGATGAATCGCTTCTAAACTTTATCCATTTTTGGGAGGAGAGGTATGAAATCAACACCGCAGAGGTATTTTTTCAAATTTCAGAGGGGATCAAAGCGCTTCAGACCCCTATGGCTTTAGAATCTGTTGCAGCACTTCAAAAGATCGGATATAAAATTATGTTGACCGATTTTGGAATGGGGGAATGCAATCTCTCAACCCTCCTCACCATCAAACCCGATTTTGTCAAATTCCATCCGGAGCTGATAAATAAAAACGACTCTAATCCCGATTTTTTCCCGATTTTTGCGAAAATGGTCGATATCATTCACACGATGGGAGCGAAAGCGATTTTTCCCGCAATCTCCACAGCCGAACAACTGCCGTGGCTCCAATCCGGAGGGATCGATTATCTAAGCGGTTCGTATGTCGGCAAAATATTTGAGGTTCACCATGATCGATAATTTGCCAACACTCCTCCACCTGTACGAAGGGAGCGCTAAAATCGTCCCGAACGATACCCTCCACACCCTGTTTCGGATCGAATCTTATCCCTTTGAGGCAATCCATCTGATACAAAACGATCCGCTTGTCTTAATCATCGAAACGGAAACTTTCTCACAAGACCACTTGGACGTCATCCGTAATGCCATAACGCATGGAGATTCCTTTATCACCGTAGTTGTATCCAATCACCAAGAGGATCACATCTGCCAAGCCCTTTCGCTTTTAACACAGAGTGTCTTTTTTCCTCTTCCGAAAAATGATATGGAGAACGCTACCCTCCTCTCTACCCTTATGCCGATGTTTCAAGCCCATTTAGAGCGTTTCGATTACATAGAAGCACTCAAACTTCGTTCTCATCGCTCAGGTCTCGTCGATTCACTCAACGTCGTTGCTCATCAATGGCGACAGCCGATCAATCTCATCAGCATGGAAGCGATTAATCTCAACATCCAATCTTCGCTCGATCCGCAGGTTCCTTCTCCTTCGGTTCAGAAAAGTTCTCAAATCATTTCTGAACAATCACAGAGAATGGCAGAGATTCTCAAAAGTGTCCTTAATATGGGAAAAACACACCGTAAAAATGAACCTTTTTCGATTAATGAGATGATGGATCGGATAGAATTCTTTTTTGCCGATCAACTGAAACGTTCCCAAATCCAACTCAATTTCGTTCACTTATCGGAGGATACACTCTTGCAAGGATACCAAACCGATATGGAAGAGGTATTAGTCAATCTGATTTCCAATGCAAAAGACGCATTTGCCTCTTCGACCTCTTCGGAGGTGAAATTCATCACGGTAAAAGCCGAGTTAAGCGATGAATCGATTCGATTGTCGGTACACGATAATGCCGGAGGGGTGCCTCAAGAGATTCAAGAGAAAATTTTTGAACCCCGTTTCTCGACCAAGGGGGATGGGGAAGGGTTTGGCATAGGCTTGCATGTAGCACGCTCGATCATAGTTCAGGAGTTCAAAGGCTCTTTAACCCTCAATGTCGATGGCAACGAAACCCGCTTTACGATCGTAGTTCCTCGAAGCGATAACTCTCGCCTCAAATTTATCGATTCATAAGGGGGATATATGGATTTAGCCCAAATTATAAATAGGATTCATGCCATACCGAATTTCTCCATCTTGTATGCCGAAGATGAAGATGCAGTACGCGATTCTATGCTCCTTATTTTGAACCGTTTCACTGGCGATATCACTGCGGCAACCAACGGTTTGGAAGCGTGGGAAGCGTATCAAAAACGCCCTTTCAGTATTGTGATCACCGATCTGCAAATGCCCAAGATGAACGGTGTTCAGCTAATCGAGAAGATCCAAAACTCTTCGGCTCATCAGGCGATCATCATTATCAGTGCGTTTCACGAGGATAGCCGATTTCACTCCATTTTAACCTCTGAAACCATTCATCTGTTGACCAAGCCTCTTGTTCTCAGTGACTTTCTTTCAACTCTTCAGACGATTGTAGAAAACGGGGAAGTATGAGGGTAAAACATACCCCTCCGTTACGGTTGGCGGCGTGAAGTTCCCCATTGAGATGTTTTTCGATGATAATTTTAGAGATGTACAACCCTAGACCCGTCCCGTTCATCTCCTCTTTGGTTGTAAAATAGGGTTCAAATATCTTATCAATCACATCAGGATCAATTCCCCCCGCATTATCGGACACGGTGAGGGTAATGGCGTTCTCATCGGCGGTGTAGTCGATTGTTATTGTTTTCGTGGTGATGGTTTGAGTTTCAAAAGCGTCTTTGGCATTTTTGAGGATATTGACCAATACCTGAACCAATTCCCTACTGTAGGTTTGAATAAACGCATCCAATTTTTGTTCCCGCACAACGGTGATATTTCCGTATTGGATCGTTTTACCGACAACGGCTAAAGCGTCATCGATCACTTGCTCCATCGCAACCGTATCTTTTTCTTTGTCCGGTCGAAAAAAGTTTTTAAAATCATCGATCGTTTTGGAGAGTTCCTGCGTCAAATCGAGGGTTTTCATCACGGATGATTTGACTGTTTCGGGATTGAGGGTATTGAGTTCCAGATCAAAATAGAGATTGTTGGCCAACAATGCGATCGTATTGATCGGCTGACGCCATTGATGGGCGATCATACTGATCATCTCCCCCATCGCCGCGAGTCTTGATTGATAGATCATCATTTTTTGGGTCTCGTTGTTTTTGGCGATCCCTTCATCTATTTTTGTCTGCATCTCATCATAGAGTGATTTCAGTTCCATCCCCATTACCGTAAAATTGTCAATAAGGATATCAATTTCACGAATATTGCTATAGCGGAGTTTAACCATTGTGAGATTCGTTTTAAGATCTTCCGTGGCATTGACCAGATGTTGAATCGGATCGAGAATGGTTTGCGAAAACTGTCTTGAGCGGCGGATGATAAGCATGATAAAAAGCAAATAGAACATCACCATCAGAGCTAAAATGACATAACCGATATTGTCCGTTTTCTCTTTCAAAGCTGTTGTTTTGGCTAAGAGTGAATTTTCATCGACGACGAGGATGAGTTTCCATCCCGTCTGATCGATACGGTTTTGGGTAAGGAGGTAATTTTCAGAGCCGTTCGATGCATGGACAATGTCCGATTTTTGACGGATCATATCCGCCAATTGTTTTGTAAGGTGGTTGTTTTGTTTCTCGAAGAGATTAAAATCTTTAGGCTTCGAGATGGTTTGGGTAATGGGGGTCTCATAATCATGATGGGTTAACTCTTTGATCCCGATCAGAGGTTCCAACGGCTGGCTCATCGCCAAGATGTTCCCGCTTTGATCCACCAGCATCGCGTAGGTCGTGTAAGGAAGCTTGATGGAGAGAATATTTTGGAGAATTTTTTCGAGCGTGACATCGATTCCTACTACCCCCTCTAAAAAACTCTCTTTATAGACTGGTGCGATAGCGCTGATCATCCACCCTTTGCCGGCAGGATCTAGATACGCATCGGTCCATACTACTTTTTTGTCAGGGTTATGTTTGAGATCGGCAAGATAATAAAAGTTGTAAATAGGGATATTGATATCATGCGGATATTGCCCGAGAGCATCATCCATAAACGGACACAACCGGTTCATCGAATCATGAGCGTTAAAATAGACCTGTACGATATTGGAATTGGTTTGTAAAATATCGTTATAAAAAGGATCAAGCTGACCGCTTGCTACCGCTTTATTGAACCGAAGAGGATTTTCTTTGGCGATATTCGAATAAAAAAGGGTACAGGTTTCTTTCTCTTTTTTTTCATTGACGATAACTCCATCGGAGGTAACCCGATAACTAGAATCACGAAGAGGCGAGCTGTTTTCATTAAAAGTTTCAAAAAACTCTTCGTGCCGCGATTTAAACAATGCGGTCGTATCGGCGATAGAGCGAAACTCTTTATCAATGATTTGCGCCGAACGTTTTGAAATCTCGATGATATTGATTTTTGCTTCATCGATCAAAGCGTTTTGGGTAGCGGTATTGACGAAACTGTTAGACCAAAAATAGGCCACAAGGAGGGTAAGTTCTATAACGAGGAGAGGATAAACGATCGAGCGAATATATTCGTTGCGAATAACGGAGGAGAGTTTTCTCAATTTTTTAGATTTCACAATTTCTCAATCCTCTCATTATTATTTAGTTTCCGATCGAAGCTTCATCAAGTACCGCATCCAAATTTTTGAAAAGACGATCGGACGATTTTTCCATCTCACTAAATTGATCGACAATACGATCACGATTCTCGATCAACAAATCGAGATCTGTTAACAGCCCCATAATCTCTCTAACAAAGTGATGCACCTCTTGATGCGGGACAAGCATCCCTTTATAGGCAGTGAGATGGCTGAAATATTTATGTCCGTTACCGTGTTCATACCATTCGCCCAATCGGCAATGTTGATGATCGAGTACATTCGACTCCGCTTGACGAATATAGACTGAATTATACGCCATTGCTTTAAAAATCATATGATCTATTTTAGCCAAAATCACAAAAGCAGTCGATTCTATTTTTCGAACGACTGACGCGGTTTTCAAAGCATCCAGATTCAATTGCTGAATGGTTTGATTGAAATTTTGGATCATCGTATTCGAATCGATCGCGATACCATTGATCGACTCCGAACCGGTTTGAATCGACATCGTTTCTTGTTGAAGCGTTTGGATGGCGATTGAAATTTCACCTGTCGCCCGCTGAGTTTTTTCAGCCAGTTTACGCACTTCATCGGCTACAACGGCGAATCCTCTGCCGTGTTCTCCCGCCCTTGCCGCTTCGATCGCGGCATTCAGTGCCAGAAGATTGGTTTGATCGGCAATATCTTTGATCAGATTGACTACCGAATTGATATCATTGGCTCTGGCCGAGAGTTCATTGATCGCGTGATTAGAATCGGAAACGAGTTCACTCAGTGTCGAGAGATTTTGACTCATTTTTCCCATCTTTTCAACGGTCTCAGATGACTCCGATGCAGTATGCTGAGAAATAGAGGCGATATCGGAAAGGTTATCGAGCGTTTTTACTAAATCTTGTTGGATCACATCGAGTCCGCCCGTTGTCCTGCTAATTTCAGCCAGTTTTCCATCAATTTCGAACAATTTGAGCGCTTCATGATTTTCACGCATCTTTTGAACATTTTGGTTGATGTATTTGGCAGAGCGCTGGAATGAGCCTTTTAATCCAGAATCTTGTACTGTACGATAATAGCGATCGTGGCTAAGAGCTTCAATAACCGCATAAGTGTCTCTCATATAGACTTCCAACTGATCAATCATGTTGTTGGTATTCCAGCAAAGCGCTCGTAATTCTCCATGCTCATCGATATTGGTAATACGAGATTCCATATGACCATGTTCCAGTTCTTTCATGGTTTCGGCAACTTTGTGTACGGTTGATTGAACTTTTCGAATATTGATAAAAATTGCCCATGCAATCGCAAAGTTCACAACATTTAAAAGACGGATCCAATCAAATCCCAATGTGATAATTTCAACTATCAGTGCAATAGCAAAAACGATGATCGAAGCGATATTGAGATATTGTAGTTTAGAGAGAGAGGATAAATTCATCATATTCCCCTTTTTGTTTTTGTAAAAATGTCTCGAACAGTTTTTCTCCCGCTTGGATACCTCCGCTTTTCTCAGCAACCAATAGTTGACGGTACAGAGGTTTAATCGCATCGAGCGCTTTTTGAGTCGGCTTTCTTCTCACCGAGTGATACCCGATAATCTGTTCGTTGTCATTTAAACTAGGGGTGATATGAGCCATTACCCAGTAGTAGTTATCAAATTTTGTTTTATTCACCACATACGCAAAAATTTCTTCTTTTCGCTTGATTTTGCTCCATAAAAATTTAAAAATCGATGCTGGCATTTCAGCATGTCTAAGAATACTATGGGGCTGATTGAGCAATTCACTCTCGGTGTATTCAGAAATATTGATAAACGTTTCATTGCAATAGATAATTTTTCCCGACAAATCTGTTTTCGAGACGATAAAATCTTTATCATCGAACATCAACTCCAATCCCGCCATGGATACTCCTAGTTTCAATCACCACATTATCCACGTTTAGTGTTGCGTTTTTGTGGCAAAATTAAACTTTGATGCCGTGTTGAGTGATAGGAGCTCTCATACCCTCTAAGCGGTATAAAATTTGATCCCTTCGCTGTAGTGTTCATGAAGTGTCGGGATCTTGGTCACAATATCGGCATGACCGAAAAAAAAGAGGGTTTTGGATGAAGATGCCACTTTTTTGAGCTGTTCAATCGCCCTTAGAATCGTCTCCTGATCGAAATAGATCAACATATTTCTCGAAAAAATAATGTCGAATTTACCCAAACTTGAAAACGTCTCATCGAACAGATTGCACGAATGGAATGTCACTTTTTTACAGATCGAGTCGACGAGTCGATAACCGTTTTCTTGAGGGGTAAAATAGCGCTCTTTGATCTCATCACCCAGACGATAGAGTGAACGATTGGGATAGATGCCACAGCGAGCTTTAGTAATCACTTCGGTGTTGATATCGATGGAAACGATCTCAATTTTACTCAGATCACACCCCTGTTCACTCAAATAAATCGCGATCGAATAGGGCTCTTCGCCGCTCGCACCGGGAGCACATAAAATCCGCCGATAGGAGGAGTCGTTTTGGATCGTTTTCGCTGCGAATTCGATCTGTCCCATCTCTCGATAAAAATAGGTCTCATTCACGGTAAGGAGATTGATCAACTCCTCTTTGCACCGCTGATCACTCCGTAATTTCTCAAACAACTCTTCAAAACTGTAACACTCATACTCTTTCGCAAACCGGATCAGTTTAGGGGTGACGATCGACTTTTTTTGGTCGAAATGGATCCCCGTGAGATCGGTGAAAAAAGTATAGATACACGAGGGATCGTTAAAACGCTCAACCTTGGAAATATCCATGGCACTGATAGCGGGAGATTTAGATTTAAACCACGAAAACATTACTCTTCACCAAAGCGCTCAATCGTCGTAACGATTTCATAAATCGTCCCCGTATCAGCTTGTGGGACGAGCTCTAACGCCCGTCTGGGCATCCCATAAACAATCGCACTCTCTTCACTCTCAAAGATACATTTTCCACCAGAATGGAATAGTGCCAATGCTCCCCTAGCTCCATCCTCTCCGATCCCCGTCAAAATAACCCCTAACCGCTTAAATGAAGAGGGAAGCAAGGCAGCAGAGCTAAAGAGAGTATCGATATCGGGAGTATAGATGCTCTCATGCGATTCTTGATGGTTAAAAACGAGTTGAGCGTGATTTTCGACAATACGGCATTCACCGCTGCATATATAGACACTAGAGGGATGAAGAACCATCCCATCATGTACCACATGCACCTCCAAGGGAGAAATCGTCCCAATTTGTCGGGCAAAACTCTCGATAAAATGGGGGCTCATGTGCTGAGCGATGATAATCGTACCCTCAAAATTTTGCTTCAAACCTTTGAGAATTTTATCGATGTGTCCCGGTCCTCCAGTGGAGGAACCTATAAGAATGAGTTTCATCTTCTGCTTACTTGGAAATTGATACAAAACGATCCCGCCCTGTTTCTTTTGCTTGATACAAAGCCTGATCTGCAAAATTAATTAAATCTTCGGACGACATTTCCTTGTTTGCTGAATTACTGGCAATACCAAAACTGAGTGTAATTGGATCCAATAGTATGTTTTGATATTTAAGCCTGTTGATTTTTTTCAAATTCATTTGAATTTCATAACAAAGTTTCTGAGCCGATTCAATATCCGTATCATATAGAACAATAATAAATTCTTCTCCGCCGTATCGAGCAATGAAATCCGAACTTCGTTTTAATGACTTTTTTAATTGTATCGCTATCTCTCTTAGAACAAAATCACCCACTACATGTCCATATTTGTCATTGACTAGTTTGAAATAGTCAATATCACACATAATGATTGAAGTTACCACTTTTTTACGTTTACTCAGTTCGCGAATATCTTCCAGATGGTTTTCAAGATATCTTCGATTCGGTAAATTGGTCAAGGTATCTGTCAAAGAAAGTTCTTGTAATTGTAAATTTACTTTTTCTAATTCTTGAGTTCTCTCTCGTATTTTCTCTTCTAACGATTGATTCAAATCTTCCAAATCCCTCGAATAAAAATTAATTTTTTCAACCATTTTAATAATGGCGTTATGGATAATTCCTACCTCGTCCGTTCGGCTCGATTGATTAAGGTTCAAATTATTGATTTGCGGATCATACTTCAAAACGCTTTCTGTAAGCGCTCCTAGAAATCTGAATTGGGATTTGATGTATAAAATGAAAGCGATAAGGAATGAAAACATAATCAGAAAAAGACGAAACGTGGCCTCATTATTTTTTTGGAGCATTGTCTGATATTCATGATCATCGAAATGGAGTGAAACCATAGCAATATTTTCATCAGTAACAGGATCTTTAATCAGTTGGTGCAGATAATGGGCACCTTCTATATTCTCATGATGCTTTAAAATTTGTTTTTTTGAATAAGAGAATAAAGTTTTACCATTGCTATCAATCATTGTAAAATTCAAAAGATCAGGGTTTTGCTTTATGATTTTACTAAGATATTCAATGTTTGCATCATCAAGACCTAAAGAGAGGTTCAAAGCAATGACAGGGGTTATAGTATCAATTAATAATCTATTTTTTGACTTTTTTGATTCAATAAATTGCTGGACAATATTATCTGTGATCTGATAACGTTCTACTCCCACCAATACAACAGCAAAAAGTATAGCACCGATAATCATTTTGAGTTCAATACTTAAACCACGCATTATCGTTCTTCCTGCCCATAGATTTTAGAAATTTGAATCAATGTATTATCCAACTCTATCCGATTTTTTTGAAGCGCATCCAGATTGATATAAGGAACAACCTTTTTTCCTATGTATAGTGTCACACCAACACCATATTCCAAATATTTTGGATTGTAAGAAAACGTCAAAATACGATTTCGATTAAAAAATTTAAGACTTTTTTCTATACTTTGATCATCTGTGTCAAACATAATTGCAATATCGGCTTGCTGACATGCATTAAGTCCCGAATAATTTGTATTAATCAATTTCAATTTATAGTTTTTAACTCCATTGGGGTAGTTTTTTTGAATTTTATGGATCAATAGTGATCCGTATTTATCATCCAGAGGATCATTAACAACACAAATATTTATATCCGAACGAATATCATTGGTTTGGTTGCTCATCACTACCAAACGGGGAGCAATTTTCGAAAAAACTTCCAATAATTCTTCATTGTATGTCGAAGAAAACAAATAGCTACTATTGAAGATCGATAAGAAGACTAAAGTAACTAATTTGTTATCTATTTTTTTCATTAGAATTTGTACTGTAAATTTATCCAAAAAGTCTGTTTCATGTACGGAACATCACAAGTGCCATCAGTCGGATTAAGTGGAAAATAGAGTGTTCGAAGTGTTGTTCCAAAAACATTTTTTACACCAAATTCCAAGTCAAGATTTTTTTCGATATTGCCAATTTTTTGGGTGATATTAAGATAATCTTGAACCGGTACAGTACCATTTGTTGCCATCAGTTCTGTACCGCTATCACTAAGCATAGCACTACTCACTCTATTTTTAGTTCCGGTATAGTGATACCAAAATGTAGTCGGATAGGAAGTGTCACTATTGATAGTCATATAGATATTAGCCAAATAATTTGCGGAGAGTGCAAAATCACTAGGTGCATAATTATTGTTTGTTTGTTTTATTCCTCCACGATGAGAACTATATAAAGCAGCATTTGCACCAATATTTACTGTGTCAAAATTTGTCTTTAGCTCAATTTCGAGTCCATTAATCGTTGTTGGAGTGGCAAGATTGATGGTTTCATACGTAAAATCGTGAAAAGTGATCATATCTGACGTTTTGGAATTAACTACCGTTGTTTTAATCGAAGTATCTTTGGTTTTAAAAATGTAGGAGAGTTCAATCGTATCAGCAATTTCTGAATCAAATGTCTTATTCGTAAATGGAACATTATTAGGAGAATACTGTTCCGAAAAGCTTGGCGGTCTAAATGCTCTAGAATATTGTGCTTTTAGGATATTTGAATCATCATATTCATATACGTACCCAACTCTTGGTGAAAGAGCTTCACGTCCATCGCTATAGCTATCATATCGTGCACCTATGATAGCTGTTGATTTTTCATTGAATTGTATTTCATCTTGTAGGTAAAGTGCTCTATTGATCCTTTTTGGATTGTTAACTATTTGATTATTGGCATTGGTAAGTAATAAACTAGGCTTAGTATTCCATGCTTCATCGAGATGATCTCTGTCTACGGAAAGAAAACCGATGTAAACTCCTCCAAGTAATCGATGTGAACCGATAGATGTTTCTATAGTACCTTCAACATATTTTGTACTTTCAACGTAATCAATAGTTCGCGTACCAAGAGTATTAAATAAGATACTGGCATCATTGGTGTACTGATTTATACCGGTTTTCGCCGTGACTAAAACATTCGAAAGAGGATTGAATGTTCCCTGTACACCTAGCATTGTATAGACATTTGATTGTACAGGATCATTATTGTCCGGAGGTATATTATTGGATATGTCCCATTGTAAACGCGAATAATTATTTTTAGCTTCGAGCCGATAGGCCCAAAAATCGAAATTTTTATAACTGAGATCGGTCATGAATAGATTGTTGGCGTTGGCGTTTGGAAGATTGCCAGATTCTGAACGGACCTTACTTTCAACCGATAAATCCCAACCGTCATGTTTTTCTGTAGAGACGATTGTTGAAACTTTGAGGTCGTTTTTTTCAAATGTACCAAAAGCACCTACGGCTCTTCCAAATTTACTACCTTCAGTTTGTGAAAATGTTGTAAATAGAGCATTGGACTCTTTTTTGGTAACAATATTTACAACCCCATAAATAGCATTTCCACCATAAATCGATGAACCTGGTCCCCTAATGACCTCAATCCTATCAATCGCATCTGTTGGTATCGGAAAAACAATCTGTCCGACACCATTTTTAGGCATCCCCCATATTTCAGAGCTGATCGGTTTGTCATTGATCATCCATTTGATTTTGTTACCCTGAGAACCGTAGATTGACCCCGCTCCTCTAAGAGAAAGTGTTGATGAATCAAATCCTACGATCATATCAAATGCGTTTTGTTCGGCCAGATTGTTGATACCGAGTGATTTTAATTTTTCACCGCTGATGACATTGACCGTTCCGGGAACATAATCGGCATTTAACTTTGTTTTGGTTGCAATATAGGTAGCTTCATCTAAAATATTCTGTAGATCATCACCCTCACCTGCAAAAAGGAAGCTCTGCATTACTATGAGTAGACTCAGCGGTGCAAATAAATATTTCAATTTGTATCACTCCCCCTACCCCTTAAATATGATTCCCAAACAAACACTTAGAGAATATAATCAAATATAATAGCATAAAAAATTAGCATAATTTTCAATTCTCTCCTCTTCCAATGACTGATACGATTTGACTTTCAAATCGACTAACGCTTCAAGATGATATCGATACTCCTCATTTTCACGTACTTGGATAATCTTTGAAACCGTTTTATACAATACTTCGATAATCTGTGCATGATTGACAGGTTTGAGAATATACGCATCAATCCCTAGGGAGATTGCCTCCATAAAATAATCACTCTCGGTGTAGGCAGAGGTGATAATCATCTCTTGAAGAGGATTTATTTTTTTGATTTCCCTCAGCATCTCGATACCGGTCATCTTCGGCATCTGTATGTCAGTCATCACGATATCAAAACGGCTCTTTTGATACACACCGAGACCCTCTTCCCCATCCGAACACGCAACA
>CAZKJU010000001.1:22261-96460 GCA_964553185.1 uncultured Sulfuricurvum sp. | reverse complement strand
ATCCGGGAGTATGGGCTAGCTTTTGGTATCGCATCTCCCACCGTCTCTATCAATCAGGTTTTCGCTCTATCGCACGCATCATCATGGGACTCAATCAAATCGTTACCAACATCGATATCCATCCGGGTGCTACCATCGGTCGACGTGTTTTTATCGACCACGGATTCGGGGTTGTTATCGGACAAACCACAGTGATCGAAGATGATGTTCTTATTTATCAGGGGGTAACACTGGGTGGGGTCAGCCTCGTTGCCGGAAAACGGCACCCTACGATTAAAAGCGGTGTCGTTATCGGAGCCGGAGCCAAAGTATTGGGGAATATCACCATCGGAGCAAACTCCAAAATCGGTGCCAATTCAGTTGTCGTTCGTGAAGTTCCTGATAACAGCACCGCGATCGGTATCCCCGCTCACGTCATCCAAAAAGGGCGTGACAAAGATCCGTTTAGCCACAACAAACTTCCCGATATCAACAAAGAGATGTTCGAGTACCTCCTCCGCCGTGTTGCCGTGTTGGAACACTACATGGTTCAAGACAATACCGAAATATTAGAGCAAGACCTCCAACTCGAAAATATTTATGAATCGTTTATCAAGGCGATGAAAAATTGATTTTTTTCTTTCGCTCTCTTTTTTTTACTACCCTCGTTTCTGTTACCATATTAGCGGTTCTTCCCGACTATAATGCCCTCCCCCAGATTGTTTCAGTGAGTGACTTACTCAACCACGCCGCAGCCTTTAGTGTGTTATCAATCCTCTACACATTTGCCTATTCCCCTACCCAAAAACAAATTATGATAACACTCATCTCCTATGGAGCCATGATCGAAGCCATACAGTCATTTTTACCGACACAATACGCCTCAATCGAAGATCTTGTTGCCGATTCTGTGGGGATACTTTTTGGTTTAGCCATCAGTAAAATAATTAAATCCTCAACTCTTTTTAAACCTAAACCCCTATAATTTAGAGTATGAACTTAGTGCGTATGCGTCTATACATCCTCTTTTTTTTATCCCCCTTATTTTTTCAACTATCTCTTTTTGCCGCTTCACTCAGCTCGAACCAATTACAAAATTCCCTTGGAAACACTACCTTTCCGACAACCCTCTCTGCCCTCCGTGAAGATACTTCCAATGATGATAAAATGTGGTACTGGCTCAATCTCGCCCGACTTCAACAAACCGACGGCGATTTTAATGCCTCCATACAATCGTATGAAAAAGCGTATGCCATCTTGGATGGATATGAGAATCGTGCCACAATCAGTCTCCGTAATGTCGGTTCTTTCCTCGGCTCATCGTTTCTCACACAAGGATCTGAACATTATCATACAAAAGGGTATGAACGCTCTCTCATGCATACTCTGAACGCTCTTAATTACACAATGCTCGGTGATTTCGAGGGAGCAGCAGTTGAGATGCGTCGAATGGAGATGCGCCAAGAGTTCTGGCTCGCAGAGAGTGAAGAAAAAATCAAAGATGCCGCCAATGATAAACGTCGCGCTGAACGCCAAGGCAGTGATGTAACCGCTATCCCAGCTGGGTATTCAATGGCCTCTTTGCTCGAAGACCCCGATATCCGCTCTATGGCGAATAACTATCAAGACCCTTTCTCTTATGCCCTTAGCAGTATTATTCTTGATATATCGGGGCTCTCTGCCGCCTCCGGTGATGCCTCTGCTATCAGTCTAAAACGAGCTTTAGCCCTCAACCCTGAGGTATCCAAAGCCTTTGTTCCGACTTCTCATCAGTCCTCCACTCTCTCCATTACCGTTGTGGTTCTCGCGGGGCAGGCACCCGCGATGAAAATAGAGAGGGTTCGCTTCCCCATTTTTCATGCAGCCGAATACACCAGTCTTGATCTCCCCTCCTACACACCACCGAGTAATGACCTCTCATCGGTAAGCGTATCAACCTCCACCATACGCCACCCGATGCCAAGACTATTAAAATCCAATCTCATGGCTTACAAAACACTCAAAGATGAACTCCCCTCCGATTTGGCAAAAGGGGTTGTTAGAGCAACCACGAGAGCCGTAACCGCAAAACAAATGAGTGACCATTTTGGTCCATTGGGGGGATTGATCGCTTCGCTCACCATGGATTTAGGCAGTACCTATATCGATAAGGATTACCGTAACTGGGAACTCCTTCCAAATTCCGGCTATATCGTCAAATTCGAAGCCAAAAAAGGAGAAAATCTCGATATTATGCTAAATAAAACCAAAGAGACTATCACCCTCCCTACTGATAAAAAAGGTGCCGTTATCGTGGTCGACTATTTAACTCCAAATAACATAAGGATTCATCATGTTACCTATTAAAGCTCCCCTATTCGCCCTTTGCACGGTTGCATTATTGGCGATTTCGTTTAGCGGGTGTTCATCCAAAAATGTTAGTATTATCGGTGAAAAACGTATCGATATCGTAGAACATCGAAGTATCCAAGAGGGATCACTGCTTAAAGTCATTGCCGAACTCGAAAACGATGATTTTGATGAAGTAGAAGGTTTCGTATACCAAGTCGAATGGTATGATAAAAACGGTATTTTGATCGAGGCAACATCGTGGAAACCGATTACGATCCATAAAAATCAAAAAGTTCAAATTGTCGAAACATCCGGTATTCCCGCTGTTTCAAATTACAAAATCATCGTATCTGTACCCGAAAAAAAATAATCCAAGGATTTGAAAATGAGCTCATTAACCAAAACATCATTACTTCTCAGCATCAGTGCAATCGCCCTTTTATTTAACGGATGTTCCACTTCTGGGGGTGCCGGCATGGTCGGATACGATTCCAATGTCAAATACGGTGATGCCAAAGCGGTAGAAACACTTACGGCGGATTTCGGTTCCACCGATCTGCAAACTACCGCCGAATCAATGACCCAATCATTGCTAGAGAGCCGTTTTATCTCCAACACCCATGAAACCCCAAAAGTGCGATTACGTACTATCAACAATCTCACCTATGAACACATCGATACCAAAGCGATCACCGATAAAATCCGTATCAAACTCCTCAAATCAGGAAAAGTACGTTTTTTAGCCGACAAAGCCAATCTCGATGATGTCCACGATGAGCGAGAATTTGCACTCGGACACTCAGGAAAAGAGACCAATAAAAATCTAGATGCCGCTGATTATATCGTCACAGGAAACGTCCGATCGATCAAAAAGGCAAATGACACTATGAAAGATGTGTATTACAATATTTCGATGGAGTTAGTCAATCCGCAAAGCGGAGAAGTTTTATGGGCAGATGAAAAAGAGATTCGAAAAACAACCTCAAAAGCATCCGTAGGGTGGTAATGCTGAGGGGATTAATTCCCTTCAGTAGGATTTATCGTCTCGATAACATCCAATCCGAATCCGCTCAACCCTGCAAAATCTGAAACTTTCGACTCCGCAATCAGACGCATATGTTTAACACCCAATGATTTTAAAATCTGCGCACCAATTCCGTACTCTTTCATATTGATATGTTGGTGATTCGGTTTATTAATAAAGAGTAAAACACCGCTATTGTGTTTGAGATAATTGATCGAGTCGATCAAGTGACCGTATTTACTTTGATTTAACAGTAAATCGATGTCAGGGACAACATTGTGAACTTTGACGTTTGCAGTCTCTCCTGCTTTGTAGAAAACAATCGCCGTGTGACGGTTATCTTGATGATCAGCAAATTCATATTTTTTGACATGCACACCAAAAAACTCGATTTCCTCTTCCGATACCGCTTTTACCAGCGTTTCATTCGCGAGACGAAATTCAACAATATCGGAGATATAGACGGTTTTTAGATCATGTTTTGCGGCGAAAAGATCCAAATCATCTCGACGAGCCATCGTTCCGTCTTCTTTCATGATCTCACAGATAACCGCTGACTCCGCCAATCCTGAGAGACGGCACAGATCAACCGACCCCTCTGTATGCCCGATACGTACCAATGTCCCCCCCTCTTTTGCGATCAATGGGAAAATATGCCCCGGAGCGACTAGCTCAGAGGGATGAGAGAGCGGGTTAGCGAGGATTTTAATCGTCATGTCACGTTCTGCCGTCGAAATACCCGTTGTAGCCGCTGTAGCATCTACGGAGATCGTAAACGCCGTTTCATGCATCGAGGTATTCGATCGTACCATCGGCTCCAGACTGAGACGTTTAGCGATGGAGGGATTTATAGCTACACAGATCAAACCTTTGGCATGGGTTGCCATAAAATTGACATGATCAGGAGTCGAAAAAACCGACGCATAGACGAGATCACCCTCATTCTCACGGTCTTCATCATCGACCATAATCACCATTCGCCCTTTTTTAAACTCTTCAATGGCATCTAATACCCGCTTCATTGCTGACATGCATACTCTTTTTTATAATAATATAGTTAGCAATTATAAGATAAAAGGATTAAAAAACTATCACAATCAAAAAAATAATCTTTTTGAGACGCCTTAAAATCGCAGCACTTGACAAATAAGCTAAAAGTGTCTATAATTTCGGCCTCTTAACGAGAACATTGGGGTGTCGCCAAGCGGTAAGGCAACTGGTTTTGGTCCAGTCATTCGGGGGTTCGAATCCCTCCTCCCCATCCACTACTGTCAACTTTTAACACCGCGGAATAGAGCAGCCCGGTAGCTCGTCGGGCTCATAACCCGAAGGTCGTAGGTTCAAATCCTGCTTCCGCAACCAAACCCTAGATATTATTTCTTCTAATATTTAAAACACTTTTTTACACAACAATTTAAGCGTCGCGGAATAGAGCAGCCCGGTAGCTCGACGGGCTCATAACCCGTAGGTCGTAGGTTCAAATCCTGCTTCCGCAACCAACAAAACCACCTAGAATAGACACTTCAAAGACCTTAGCAACAATATTCTTCTATTTCATAAATTATAAAAATATATCTTGTTAATCTCAATAAATCAATTATTTTTTTGATATAAAAGCATTCATTGTTTCAGTTATATTTTTTTTAAAAATGTACTTTTTAAGCAAAAAAAATACGCCAAATTTTGTCACAGCTGAAAATCTCTTCCCACCTATTTCCCACCTACCTAAAAATTCCAAATTCTTTCCCTCTTCACAGAACATAACCTCAAATAAAAACCTCTTGAATTTCCCCTGATTCACTGCTAAAATTTTCCCAGTCGCGACCGAGAACGTTCTCACCTTTTAGAAAAGAGCCGTGTAAGACTAACGCACTCTTTTCACCTTACAGCCAAAGATCCTGATCCGATTTTTGTCACTGACGAATTTCAAAAAAATGGCCCAATCAGAGGAGAATCTTCTGATGTCTGATTTCGCAGAAAGCGAAGTCATGTTGTGAAGAGTGATCGTTGATTGCTCTTCCTTGAAAAGAATGGAGAAATAGCATGAATTTTCTAATGAGTGTACTTATAGTTGGATTGTGTATCACAAGCGTGGGGTTGGTTCTTTATACCATAAAACGCCAAAAACCCCTTAGCAACCAAGAACTCATTTCCCTCATCGATGAGCGAATAGCCCATCACATCAAAGACGATGCAATAGAGGAAGGTATATTCGGAGGCAAGGAGAGTATTTGGAATGCTCCGCACTACGCCAAGCTCAAAGAGGAAGTAAGTGAGCATCTTCGAGAAGCTGAACTCGACAGCGTTATCGTACTGATCGAGCATCAACGCCTAAAGACGTTACAAATCGAAGAGTTGAAATTGCAGTTGCAACTGGCCAAAATAAACCCTATTGATCAAGGCAAAAATAATGGGTAATATACTTTTATTACTCAATGATTTATACCTACAAGGAGAAGATCATGAAAAACTCTAAAACACTTTATTTGATCATTGCAATCGGCTGCGGTATCGCATCCGGGTATTGGATGAAAACCCCTTCACAAGAAAGCGGCCAAGCGGTGTTAATCGCGGCACTCTCGTTGGTTTTTATCGGCATCGCCGGCTTGATCGGGAAACGTTTGAATTCAAACACCCACAATCACCCTTATGAAAACAACCCTGAGCAGAGCGGTCAATAACCGATCGCGATATTACCGTATCGAACTGATCGATAACCTCTTTGGGGAGAGTCTGCTCATCCGCACCTACGGAAGCCTCCTACGTGCTAAAGCTACCCGAACCATAACAGAGGTCTATACAAACCGATTCGATGCATACAGAGCCTATGAGAAGCTACTAGAACTAAAAACCCACAAGGGCTATCGATCAAAAAAGAGCGAATTATGAAACGGCTCATCATCTGGGGAGGATTTTACCTCCCCGCATTTGTATTAGCATGGAGAGCTCAAATATTCACCGATTATCTGCAAAGCATTGTCGGTGTGCTACTGGGAGCACTGCTATGTTATATCTTCACCCATAGAGAGACTCCGTGGGTGAGAAATCTGTTGGAGCGGTTTTAAACGCTCCGGCACAATAGAGAAAGATTCACACAACGATGAAACAACAAAGGAATAAAGATGCTAAAACTATTAGTATTGATCGCACTGGTCTATCTGTTTATTCGCATGCTCCTAAACTACAAAGCGTCATTATCTACTACGAAGACGTGGAAGCAGAACAACCACAGATTTATCAACGATTTCGATCTCTTCACCCGCAACGAGAATTCGTTTGGATGTCGCCAAGGCTACCAAGGGACGAGGATTAACCCGGCTACCGGCTTACCGATGATGGGGAATGTCGACGTATGCGGTAACCCTTATGGGGTTGATATGTATTGCTGTAGCAGCAGTCAAGGGATTAGTGCTTGCGGAGGGTTCAGCCATGATGATTAAAATCAAACGTATCGCCGGAGTATTGGTCTTGATCGATGTGATCGTATTTGGAAGCGGAGCACTTTACAGTGTCGTAATAGCGATTAATTAGGTTTAAAAAAATCGGTGATGTCGCATTCGAGAATATGAGCGATCTGATAGAGGTGCTTGATATTAAAGTGCTGTTTATCGAGATAAAGCTCACTCTGAGAGATAAGACCGGGGGATTTAAGATTCATCGCATAAGAGAGATCAAGCTGGGTTAATCCATGATGCTCACGAAGCGCTTTGACGTTTCTTCCGATACGTCGGTACAGCTCATCAACATCCTCTTGGGTAAAATCTTCCAGTGTTCTCAATGCGGCTCCAAATAATTAGTAATTACTATTTAGAGTGTACTTATGTTATACTCCTTCACACAAATAGTAATAGCTATGTAAGCAGAAAAAGAAAGGAAAAAACTGCACTATGAATTCAAGAAATATACTTATAGCCTTAGCCCTAAGTACCGCGTTATACGCCGATCAACAACCCATTTCTAATGCTTTTATCGCTGGGATGAAAGAGATGAAAATCGAAGTAAAAACGACTGATGCGTCTAATACCATTGAGGTAGTCACACCGATTGAAGAACTTCCCCTTATAGGAGGGGGAGTAACGTATAAAACCCGAAGTGAAGATGCTAAGGACATGCTGGAGCGTCAGTGCTTCGCATACGGAGGAGATGTCTATTTTACAATCAAAGACAGTTTCGGTGATACGGTAGACGCACACAGCCTTGATCATGCTAAAGTCAAAGCACTCTCAAGCGAACAGCGAAACGAATATACCCAACTCAAACCCGACAATAAAAACTTCTTTATCAAATCCCGAAGCGACTTTAGAGAGTTCTTTACAGATCAGCGTCTCAAACGAGGTTTCATGTTCGATGCTGATGCTCTAAGACCTCAGAACTTTTATTACGACACGACATGTAAATCAATCGATACCGGTAAAACCATCTATACGGCTAAAACCAAACGCTATCCCGACACTATGGTTGTCACGTTTAGTGAAGCGGTAGCGGTGGATAACTTCGCCAAACCGAAGATCTCTAAAACAATCGAGTCACTCTTTGCCGAGTATGTAACGGAGCAAAAAGGGAACAAATACCTAATTAAGTACGCTCCATTTAAAAGTCAAACGGAAATAGCAAGAGCATTCTGCGAAGAGGCATCTGGCAAACTCATTGTCGATGGCGGTGAAACGAATATCTATAGCAAACCGGTGATGATGAAAAGAGAGATGGGCTGTATCGATATCGAACATCCGTTTATCCTAAGAAGCCCTGAACCGTTTAAATTTATGCTCCTCACCGATACCGCTCCAATGTATGCCAAAAATAACATCATAATGGTTCAAGGTGACGCATCTGATATTCAGATGCAAGGAGTTGCTCTCTCAACCTCAATGCTCCCATTAGGGGCTCAAAGTGAAAACAATATCGGCAATAGAAAATTGGTTTCTACTGTCTATAGCGATAACGGTATGAGCAAGCTAGTTAATATCCAAGAGGTAGGTGGAAATAAAACCTACAAAAATTATAAAGTGCAAAACAATGAAGCACGAGATATTACCGATGAACGGTTCGTCTATTCCAACCTAAAACTCCCTCAATCGATACAAAACGCTAAAAGCTCATTAGTCCAACAGTGCAGTCAATACGGTGCGGGGAAAGTATCGATCGATGGTTATACGGCTACATGTTCAAGACAAGCATATGTGAATCAATGCAGTGTCAATCTGATTTATATGCGTAATGATCAGTTTGCTGGAAGAGAAACGGCTGGGTGTAAATAATTAATGCGTACTACGAAAAGCATTTACTTTTCGTAGTTTCCTACATTGATATAGACAAAACACTTGATTAACCTAAGATAAAGTATATTGAAACTTAGGGGTATAGAAATTGTTCATCTTCTTCTATATCCTAGGAATGAGGTATTTCTCTTTGATCATCATATCAACGATCGCTTTAAAGACCGGTGCTGCTGAGATCGAAGGGCTATATTTCGTACGAGGCTCTCTTGCCATAACAGCGATCGTATAGGTATGTTTATCATCATTTGCAAATCCGACAAACGAGGTGTTGTAACTGTCGATGTATTGCCCGTTTTTGGCAACATGTACGGCACCGGTTTTTCCTCCCACCTCAAGTCCTTTGGTTTTGGCGATGGTTGCGGTTCCTTCATTGACGGTTTTGATCAAAATTTGTTTCATTAGCTGAGCTGTAGTAGGTGAAATAACCTGTATGGGGTCTCTATTGGTTATTAGTTGAACTTTTCCCTTTGCATCAATCAATGAATTAACTACCATCGGATTGATCATTCGTCCGTTATTGTTGAAGGTGTTGTAGGCTTTTATCATCTGCATCGTATTCAAGCTCACGCCATAGCCATAGGAGACAATCGCCTTGTAGAGATAGTTATCAAGCTTTTCAGTGCTAGGAATACTTCCTCTTTTCTCATAAGGAAGATCGGTACCACTATAATGGCTAAATCCGAATCGGTAAAGCCCTTTAGACAGTTCAAATCCCTTAATACGCTGCGCTAGCTGTACAATACCGATATACGAAGAGTGAACAATCACATTCTCCGCACTCAAGGTTTTAAATTTATGCTCATCGACAATCGTTTTTCTACCCAAAATGTATTTGCCGTTATGGCAATCGACAATCTCTTTGGGATTGACCAGCCCTTTGTCCAGAAGCATCGAAAAAATGATCGGTTTGATGATGGTTCCGGGTTCATTGCTGTACTCGATTGCGTTGGTATTGAACGAGAGGTTGTCTTCACTTCGGATCTTATTGGGATCATACCGGTTTGAAGTGGCCATTGAGAGAACTTTACCCGATTTTGATTCCATAACGACGGCAATCACTTCGTCTGCCTTAAGATCTTTTTTGAAAGTATCTGTAATGATCTCAACACGTGTCTGGAGCGGTAATGGAATATTGAGTCTGATGTCCTTTCCCTTGGACATTTGGACACTCTTTAACTCTTCATCGAAGAACTTCTCCAATCCCGTGATACCCTCGGCACGAACCAATCCTTTCTCATTTCTTTTTTGGGTATAGCCGATCATGGGTGTGAGCAGATTACCATAGAGATAACTGCGTACCTCGCTACCCTTGTTCATACTAGATTTGGCGATAGTAACGCCATCGGCGCTCATAATGGAGCCTCGTAGCAGATCATTAGCTGCATAGAGACTCATACTCAATGCGACCATTAATACAGTGGTTTTTACAATCATGGTTATTCTCCTAAAATAGTTAAATAGGCTCTTAGTTCTGCTTCGAGCTTCTCTTTCAACGATTGTGGCTCAATCACTCTTATGTGAGGCATCCAGCTTTTGATGAGGCTTTCGACTTCGAGTTCTTGGGTCACCTCGAATGAGATAAGAATCGATCCGTCTTCTCGTTCTTCGATCAGTTTTTGTGAGGGCAGATGCTTTTTGAGTTTAAAGAACTTGGCCTTGGGCTTTTCTACTTTTAAAACCACTTTGATAAGGTGGTTTTTGAACTGCGGTGTGTATCTGGAAAACGGTGTTTGGATATGCTTGATAAATTCTTTGATGTCATAGTCATGATAGAACGTCTCTTTTTTCAGCTCCACCGATTCGATCTGCGCGATACGAAGCATCGTGAAGAGATAGTTCTCATCGGGGTTTTCACTGGCAAGATAAAAGTTTTCATTAATGAATACAATCTTGTAGGGTTTGAGTTCATAGGTGATCGTCCCATTATCAGTCTTATAGCCAACGGTGATGCTGTGTTTATGGATAATCGCTTTTTCCAGATCTTTGAAGAGCTGAGTATCCCCTTTTTGACTCTCATATGGTTTGGAGATAAACTCATAGCACTCTTTGGATTTATCGATCTGTTTTTGGAGAATTCGCTTATCGGTTTCATCGATGTTAAGACGTTCCATCATGTTGTTCTGTTGGGCGATATTGACAGTCTGGACGATTAATGCCATCGTCTCTTTATTTAGTAGACTCTCGAATACCCCTTTAGTAATCGCTTTATAACACCCCTTCTCCCCTTTTCCACCGCGAATAAGTTCGAAGCTGTCCGGGAAATATTCTCGGATAACATCGATGTCGCGGCGGATGCTTTTCTCACTCATCGGTTCTTGTCGTGTGTCATTCCACCAGTCCATATCGTTTTGCAGCGCTTCGATGCAGACGGTTTGTCCATCGTTGAATCGTTTGAGCAGTTCGAGTACGCGTTTGGTTTGACTGGTAGCCATGGGAAATTCCTCTTTTTATTATCAATATAGTGTCAGTATTATAGACATAATGCGTCTAAATTACTCATTTACCGTCGTATAGGTACCATCGCTGTGATAGTACGTATTGCCGATCTTATTACTGAATGAGCCATCACTTCGAAATGTGCTATTCCCTACTCGGTTGCTGTACGATCCATCACTGTTGAAGGTGCTGTTTCCGATACGGTTGGAGGAGCTACCATCGCCATGATAGACACTGTTTCCAATACGATTACTATAACTCCCATCACTGTGATACACACTATTGCCTATACGATTGCCATAGCTTCCATCACTGTTTCGATATCCGCCGGCATTTGCCATCTGAACTCCTGTTATCAACAACATTCCTGCTAATGTGATACTTTTAAACATGAGATTTCCTTTTTTCTTTGATGTTAAAATTGTAGTTATTGCAATAGACCTATTATGTCTATTGAACAAAAGATTTCTTTAGTGCCCATCGCTGGGCCACCTCTTCGTGGTCAAGCCAGATGTCTTTGCCCTCGATGATTTCACTCATCTCCTCATCGGTGAGAAATCCTATGTAGTAGTCTCGAAAAGCACGATTGAGCTGACGATCGATGAATTGCTGACGTGCTTTCATCTCATGCCCTTTGCCCTGCATACTGCCAGAGCTGTAATTATGGATCATGAATGAAAGCCCTTGTGTCGGATAAATCTCATCACATGCCATGGAGATCAGCGTTGCGGCCGATGCGACGGTACCGGTGAGTCTTGCGCTCACTTTGGCTGGTGTTGTCTTGATGGCATCGATAATCATCAATGCTGAATCGATGATTCCGCCAGGAGAATTGATGTTGAGGACAAATTCGTCATATTCTTTGGCATTGTAGAGCATATGGCAAAGCTTGTTGTAGTTGCTTGGATCAGCTATGTCGGAACAAATATAGACATATAATGGCGGTTTCCATCACTGACAACGGGTACAGAGGAATCCCATTCATTAGGGACATTTGCCTTGCACGCTTTTTCTAGGATTTTTGTAAATTCAGTCATTTTTTCGTTCATAGGATCTCCTGTGTTTTTAGTTGAAAAATTATAGAGTTAATAATGGACGTATTTTGTCTATTGATAATCTAAGTTTAATTTTTTACGATAGTAGATTTTCTTGCTGGGTTTGACACGGGAGACCGGATTAATAGACCACGTATTGCGTGTTTTTACCGATTTGAGTTTGATTGAGATCTTTTTCATGGTGTACTCCAAATTTTTTGGAATACTATCTTTTAGTGTGGACGTATTTTGTCAAGCACATTTCGATTTGCTCAATTGCTCATAAGCTTCATTGATCATTTTTGCCCGTTCTTGTGCAAAATCAAGCATATCTTTTGGTAGATCTTTACTTAGCAAAGTATCATAATGATATTGTCGAATAAGTGTCCGATAATTCTTTTTGATTACTTCGAATGAAGCATATTTGTCACACTGTAAAATCTCATAATATTGTTCAATACCTTGTTTTCTGAATGATTCATTATTTTTGTACTGATAGGTATTTTCTTCTTCTTCCAGAATATCTACAAGTGTCAATTGAGAATATTGATGCATTTTTCCATATAGTTCTTTTTTTACGATACAAACCATCCCTTCATAAATATGAATATTCAACCATGTTATATTTTTCGGTATAGAAATATAAAATCTTCTATTGTTAATAACAACGGTCATATTTGAATTATAGATAGTATCGATAGTCATTGTATACTCTGTATCATATGAAAGTGGCAAATCTTTAATATTCATTTTAGACATTCAATACACCTTATCTTTAGATGGGGAATAATTTGAGTGCTAGAATATTAAAATATTAAATAGACGTATTTTGTCTATGGTTTAATTATTATTTTCTTTGCCAAGATAACGTTTTTTTATTATTTTGTTTTGCGACACGTTCTTCTTCTCTTTTCCTTATTTCTGCTTCTATCTCTAACTGTCTTGTTCGCTGCTCTGCTGTTTTTTCTTCTTCTGTCATTCTTGACTTAGTTTTTTTAGGGAATCTTTCTCTTATTGCTTCTTTTGAATTAACATGTCCAATGAAAGTATATAAATTTCTATTTTTGTTAAATTTGTGTGTTATTTTGGAAAGCTCATTCCAATCTAATAAGCTCCATGTGGCATCCGTCCACTCACTTATATCGGTTCCTTTTCCAAGTGCTACGCCACATTGATTAGTAATAATCCAACGGTCATGCCATTCATTCTCTTTTTTTACTTCTTCCCAAATGTAAATAGAAATTTTATGACCAAATTTTTTTTCTAATTCTTTAATAATCTGTGGCCACTGTACTGTTTTTTGCCAAACAAATTCTTTTATGCGTTTGTCTTGTGGATTTGTTTCTATCATTGGTTTGATTGATGTATGGATATTAATTGAAGCTGTATTTCGAATTCCATGATTACTGCCTAACGCAGTACAAATAATCTCTAATGCTTTTTCAAATCTTTCTTCATTTGAATGTAAATGAAAATAAGGATCATATATTTGTACATCTTCAGCATAACTCAGTATTGGTGCAAGTATTGTGTGCATGAATTCTTTTGATTGTGATTCAACTATTGCACCTTTGTTTTTTAATATTTTTCTGTCTAAGCTCGTAATTTGTTTTGTAAAATCTGTATCTTTGGATGCGATTATTAGATCAAATTCTCTAATTCGACTTATTTGTTTGGCTTGATTTATCCAACTATCTTCTTCATTAGAGTTACTTAGATTTTTAGGAATACAAACAATTCTCTGACGATCTTTTAAAAAATTTAGAACATTTTTGATTTCATGTTTATCATTATCGTCGTATTGATCAATAAACTCGTCCACTTTATTGATCCAGTCTGTGTACACACCTACTATCATCCCACTTTCAGATAAATCGTCCATCGCATTGAGTAATTTTTCAAATTTTCGTAAATCATCAAGAAGTACAGATTTGTCAAAGGTTTGTGGAGTTATCGCTATCTCTTTAAAAATCGACCCAGCCATCAGGAAAATCTCTCTTTGTATCCTTCTTCAAAAAATCCGTGTGGCCAATGATCAAGTAATGTTCCTTTAGGACTCAAGCGAAGTTCTTGAAGATAAGTGGATTCCCCATCATTATCCACGTACAATAAACATACATCATCAGGTGTCAATTTTAGCGATTCATCTTGCAGTGTACCATCTGTGGTTTGGCGCATACGCTTCATGACACGCAATAGCATATGCTCACTATGAGATTCAATAAAAAATGTATTGTCATTTTCACGCATACTTCGGATAAATTCATCCATCAATTCCATTTGAACTGCTGGATGTAAATGGAGTTCTGGTTGTTCTAGATATATATTTGCATTTTTTGATCCGAAGGTTGATACCAATATTGGCAAGGCTTGAGAAATACCCAATCCCATATCTCTCGGTGTAACTTCTGTATTTTTAGAAATATCTGTAAAAACAAGCTGTTGCTCATAATTTGGTTTAATACGAAATAGTTTTTCTACTCCATTACAGATGATATCAATCACTTTTTCGAGTTTATCTTCCCAGTGCAGTTCTTTTTGTTCAAACTGTTTAAAAAATGCGCTCTTTTCTTCCATACCCAATAACTTATGCAATCGTCGTACTAATACACCTCGACTATTGATACGTTTTTCATTGACATGGAGATAATAATTACTTTTTAATTTTTTCTTGTCACTTAACCAAGCATTGATTTTCCCTCTTATTTCTACAGAGTTCATCAATATTTGCCAAACTTCAATCGAGTCAAATTTTGTTTTTCTAATAAATTTTAATTTCCGAGATAATAATCGGTTCCATAGATCTAAAAAATCGTCATCACTTGTCATAAAAGCTCTATAGTTTTTACTCAAAAGAAATGCAAATAATTCTATAATCAAAATTATCAAGTTTATTGGTGCCTTGAATAATCTATTTTTCCCAAAAAGTTTTGTATTGAAATCTACTAATTTAATGACTGTCTTAACAATGATTTTCGTTGATTTTGTTACTACAAATATCTCAGCTTCATCCGATTCAAAATTATTTTTTTTAATTGAAAACATTTCAAACCGCTCTGGATAATGTCGTAGAGGACCATAATATTGGACTTTTTTAGTTTCAAAAATATTATCTACCATAAATTTGAAATTGAAATGAATGTCAGAAAAATCATCCAATTCATTTGATTGCTTTTTAAACGGTTCATATTTTTTGCTGATTTTTTGAAATTCTACTAAGGCTTTATGAGCCGTATTTATTTCAATTTTTTGTGTTTCTCGTGTAAAGCAAAATAGTTCTTCATTGTCAATGAATGCACGTACTTTTGTGGTGATTTCACCCTCTTCATTTTGGGCAAGTTCGATAGAAGTTTTCATCGATTGGAGAGTGCTAAAATATTCATCAAACTGTTTTTCACTATCACATTTCAAGCTTTTTCCGTCAATATTGAAATCCACTATACCTAGTGCCCATAAAAATGACATATAATCCGAATAAGTCTCCTCATGCACTATACTATTAGATAAGTCATGCTTATGGACAATATTTTGAAAACCGCCAAAATCGATTTCATCACCTGCAAATGAGGTTTTAAATACATCAGAGCCAGAATATTCTCTTTTGATGTATTCTAAATATAATTGAGAGTGCAAAAGGCTCGATTTGCCAACACTATTGGGTCCATAAATCAGTGTAATTGGCTTTTTGCTAAAGTTTTGCATCGTTGGTCCGAATGCCTTGAAGTTATTAAAACCGATTTTTGTACTCATCTCATTTTCCTTTGTTTCTTATTGTATCTTTTGAATGCTTATTTGATCAAATTCTATTGAATCTCATATACCTATTTTGTCCAAAACAAAATTCATAACTCAAATCCAAACATCTCAAACCGTTTGTCCAGTGAGTTCAGAATCTTCTCTTGATGGCTGGCAAGAGTATTGTTTTCAGAATCGGGCATCAAGATCTTGATATTATGCGATGCACGGGTGATCGCCACGTACAAGAGACGATACATCATATCTTTCTCTTTCATCGTCTCGATATCACGAAGATCGATGTACACTGTCTCATACGTGCTCCCCTGCAATTTATGTATCGTCGATGCAAATGTGTATTTGACATCCACAAACATCTCTTTGATGTTGTAAAACATCTTCCATATCTCAGTTCTTTTTCTGTACTCTTTCTCTTCTTTGGCCATTTTCGCCACTTTATCCAATGCCGTTTTGAGCTGAATTTGAGACGATGGATCGATTACTTTAAAAGGTTTGTTGTTTAGATCACGGCAGTCCCAAAACTCCACTTTCAATGTAAGATGAAAATTTTTTTCGGCACTGGAGAGTTTGACTATGTCGCTGTTTTGATGAACGACTTTTTCATCGATGATATTGGCTTGTTGGAAGATCACCTTGTCACCTTTGAGCAAAACAGGAGTGTCAATGACATTTTGTGCTTCCCAATATCGCCCTCGTATAACACGGTTATGAGCATCTACACTGCTATTAGTGAAACTCGCGATCACTTTGTCCTGCTTCGCCCAGGTGTCAGGAGTACAGAAATCGTCGTAAAACTCTTTTTCCGAGTCGAAGAATTGAAGATGGCTGCTAAATTGAGGATCTTGAAAAAACTCTTTTAAAGAGATGTATTTTTGAGACATGATAATGTTTCTGGCTTTGGTGGCCATGCCGATGATATAGCTGCCTTGTGCTTGTCTGACAATTTTTTCGAGCTTGTAGACATTTTTTATACTGAAAATATCGTTATCATGGCTATCAACCGGAAGAAGTTGATACTCATCACCGACAAATAAAACCACTTTGACGCGATTGTCTTCGATCGCTGTTTTGATGTAATCATACAATGATTGACTGATCATCGAGCTCTCATCGACGATGAGAATATCGGTCTTACTTTGGTCTTTTTCTTTTGATTTTATAGGTTCGAATCGCTGTACACCTTTATCGAAATCAGTCACGAGTCGGATGTTTAGAAACGATTGGAGTGTTTTGGTCTCAACGTTTTCTATCTCTTCGTTGATCAAGTTTTGACGAAGCACTTGTAGCGCTTTATGCGTCGGTGCAGTAATGGTAATGTGGTATTTTTCTTGAAGCAAAGAGACCAATTTTGTCGTGAGATAGGTCTTACCCGTACCTGCTGGACCGCTCAAAGAGATTTCATTGTCCCAAACCATGTCGGTTTGGATAATATGCTCGATTTTTTCGCTGATTGCTTGGAAAGCTTGGTTTTGAGACATAGTACCATTTTGCATCGTCGATCTCCTTGAACGGTTTAATGCTAAAATGATATGAAATATAATGGACGTATTATGTCTATAATAAAACTATTCTATTTCTTCTGCTTCCCTCTTCAACATAATGCATCCATGATCTTGAATGTCATTTGGATCTATCCAATCTTCATACTCGATCTCCAATCCACAACTACGGATTAGATCGTGGTTGATAGCATATTCGCTATGAAAAAGGTTGATCGAATTGAACTGCTTTATAAACTCTGGATTCTCCAACAAAAATGGCAAATGTTTGTCATCACATGAGAACTTATAAAGATTAGCGAATTCAAATATCCATTCAGGCAATGTATCTATGGATGTATTTTCCAGATCAAGCGTTTTTAATTCGGATAAGTTTCGCAGCGTATCAGGCAAGGTACGGATGGGATTATTCGATAGTGATAATGTAAGGAGTTCAGTAAAATTACCGAACTCTTCATGAAGAGACTCGAAACGGTTACCGTGCAAACATAAAAACTTAATACGTTTTGCTTCAAAAAACGATTTGGGAAGAGTGCTCATGTTATTGTTACACGCTATGAGACTCCAAAAATAGTATTTATGCCAATGACCTTCCGGCAGCTCGGTGATTTGATTATTTTTGATATTCAATGAGACTAAAAAGAGTGATAGCAATTCTGCAGGAATATTTTTAAGAGCTAAATTTTCCAATTCAACCATACCATGCGATGACAACAGCTCCTTGCTTCTTGGAAAGAATGATTCGTCTATGACATTCTCATCAGCCCATTCGATTAATCTCTCGACCGCTTCAATGGAGCGGATATCTTTTTTGATGATAACCCACATCGAATCAAATGGAGAACTTTCACCCGGTATCAATGATGATGGATTGTTTTGAATATCTTGCAGCAGCGGAACCAAATTCTCAAACGTCTCCCTATACGTATCACAATATTCCGTCGGGAATCCTTTGTAGTTGCTCATCCATATTTCACACAGCCGGTCACGCTGATACAATGCTGTAAAATCGCCTTCTTTTTGAACGATTTTGATATATATTTTACGGATATCTTCACCCTCTTCAAAGGGCATAAGTGCGATTATTTTTTCATTCGAATAGATTAATAGCTCGGCAATATCACACTCTATCTCTTCACTAGTGTCTGATTTGATTGCATTAAACATCATTTCTATGCAAACAGAAGAGCCCACTTCTTCAAATATACTCATTAATACTGTTTTTACATTTTCAGAAGCGCGAATATTCCTAATATCATCATAATCACACATAGTGAGATATTTGAAAAGAATCTGATGATCGGAGAATGTAAAATCTTCTTCATAACATTGTGATCGTATATTCTCATAATCGTTTTTGGATTCAAACATACTCGCAATGATCCGCTGTTCGAGTTTTAAAAGATATTTGACACTAAAATGGGTTTGAAGGTCTTGCGGTTGATACGTAGCATATTCTGTACTCTCTTCTTCCACGTTTTATCCTTTTAATATTTGTTGTTTTATCTGTGAGCATTTCAAGTGAGAATAAATTAAAATGGAATCTCTTCATCAGTGAATCCGATATCGTCTGCGTTATTATAGACAGGTGGGGATTTGGACGCTCCATAAGGTGGTTGTTCTGGACGCGGATAGCTCTCTTGGGGCTGCGCATCTCCAGCGTAGGAGGTCGATTTGGAATCGAGCATCTGCATGGTTTCGACTATGACACTGTGTTTAAAGTGCTTTTGACTCGTTTGCTGATCGCTCCATTGATCGAACGATAAACGCCCTTCGATGAGAACTTTGGACCCTTTTCTCAGATATTGATTCGCCACTTCTCCTGAACGCCCAAAAAAGGTGATATCCACAAAACACACCTCCTCTTTTTTCTCCCCATTGACGGTGAACTTGCGGCTTGTTGCTATAGCCGTTTTTGCAATGGCCGAGCCGTTTTGAGAATAGCGAATCTCGACATCGCGGGTTAAATTACCTACTAAAACGATTTTATTGTACATATCAATCCTTTATGATTTTACACAATGATATCAATCGCAACAGACACATTTTGTCTATAAGTAAAAAAGAGCTAAGTTTACATCCCGCTGTGGACGGGATGCAACTCGACTAATTCTTTTTCGGATACGCCGTCGCCGTGATGGTTGTGGTATAGACCGTACCCACCAATCCATACGTCCACGATTCCTCGATTTTCACATCAGTGACATAATCACCATTCGCTTCAGCCATCAACTGCCCATAGGCGCTTTGGTGACGATCATTGACTCCGATTGGAATAAAGAGCAACAGCTGAAATCCGCTTGCCGAAGCAGAGATCTTACGCCCTTTGTCTTTGACATCCTCATACGCTTTCGGATCGACACTTTTGAATGTGATCGGTTTTCCAGCACACCCGCTGAACCAAATTCCAAACACTGCTATTGAAGCGATAACCGTTATTTTTTTCAATACTTTCATTATTTCACCTCCTTGATGGCATCACCAGAAATTTTAACAGTACGTGCGGTTCCTAAAATCCACCACATCCAATCTTCCTGATAGGTGACGTTCATGAGCCCTGTCGCTCCCGGTACGCTCTCAAGAGCATTTTCATATGCCCGTTCGCTGCGTGAGTTCAGTCCCATAGGGATGAAATAGTACGCTGTTGCAGCCAATCCAAGCGATCCGCTAGCATCCCCTTTTGCTTCACCGAGTTTTTCATACTTTTCCGGCGGCGCTTTTTCTATACTCACTTGATGAGATGAACATCCGCTAAAGAGCATCAATCCCGCTATTGAGGTGATCAGCGTTGTCGTTTTTAGAACTTTCATTCAAACTCTCCTTAAACATTTAGACTGTATGGTTAGAACCCATTTCAGGGAGCACATTCCATAATATTTACTTGGCCAAAAGAGCAATTCCCATCACACTAAGTGTCAAAGGGGCGAAGAATAAAGCTGGAGCAAATATCAAAAGCAATACAATCCCCAACACACTTCCAAATAAAAACCCAATCCAAAGAACTTCAAGAACAACACCGGCGACAATCAATCCCAACCCGAACAATTTTGTAAATAACCAACCCATCTAATCCCCCTTGGTGTGTTTTTCTGACAATTATTTTAAAAGAATCAATGGTCACATATTGTCTATTCGAATATCAAATACTTTATATATAGTCAATCACATACGTTTTTCCAGAATAAAGCGGTGACTCAAACAACGCTTTTTTAAAGAGTCGTTTGAGGATAAAATCGAGTGAACGAACGCCTAGAGGATGATTTGCTGCTTCTTCAGCGATGTTTTGGATTGTATGGAAGGGGATAGCTGCTTGGCAACCATTCTCCACAATTTTTTCCATGTATTTATGCAGAGGGCTGCTTTGGCTTTTGGTCAATACTGCGTGGATATTGTCCCGATTAAGTGGATGAAGCGATACTACGGTACTGACCCGTCCAAGAAACTCTTTGGCCACTCCGCTGGCGTAGAGATCTTCGACACTCAAATGCGCTCTTGCTGATTCTTGTTTGCGTGAAGCGAATCCGATCACCGGTGCGGAATGGTCATTTGCGTCCAAGAGCCATTGAAACGCACCACCAAAAATGAACTGCATATTGCGGGTATCCAAATCACGGAACACTTCATCATTCTTCAAAACGATCGGCTTGCTCAGCTTGACCGTGTCCCCCTCGATCATCCGCAACATCTGTTGAGCAATCTTCTTGCCGTATTCGGAGTCAGTACTACCGTTAAAAAGTTTATCAACTTCGTCGAAAAAGACTACGGCATGTTCGGCTTTGCTTTTGTCAAATCCCGCCTTTAATAAAATATCTGCCATCAGATCGCTGACGCAATAGCCAACAATCCCCTCAGGCACCATCGATGCAGTATCCACATGGACATATGGAATGCCGACGCACTCGCACCCTTTTTGGACGAGAAAAGTTTTACCCGTTCCCGTAGGACCGATCAGCATTACTGGTCCGTTGTTATGAAAATTTTGATGATTTCTTTTTTCGTATTTGACATGATGGTAATATAAGGAAAGTGCAATCTCTTCTTTTGCCTCGTTTTGAGAAATAACATGAAGATTCAGATAATCAAGAATAAATTGCGGTGATATACTCTTAGTACGTTTTTTGAGATTTTTTTCATTTTGATAGACGACATACCCATCAGCACCATGTACTCTAGTGAGTACAGATCCTGGATGTTGTTTTGCGTAATCCTGCGCTGAAAGAGCATCATCGAAAAAAAATTCTCCTTGCATAGTCATCTCCTTATATAATCGACGCTATCAATTTATAGCATTGGCCAGTAGGTTCAAATTTCTCTCCAAGACTCAAACACAGATATTTGTCGAATTCAGTAAAAGTATCCCCTACCGGTCCATTTTTATATTTACAGTACTCTGGATCAGTAACATTAAATGAATACTCTTGATCGTTGTATTCAAACGTCCCTTTCAACCGTTGATAACCTCCTCCATTAAGAATCACTTTGTAGGTTATTGAATCGACATGGATCAGATACAAAGATTGATGATCATCAATCAAACCATGCTCAAACACACTGTAATTGACACGGTCTTGGTGATGACCATACATCCAGATATCTTCAGGTTCATCGACAAGTCTAGATAGATTTGATCGATCCATTTTAAAAGCCGGCTTCCACTTTGAATTTGTTATGAGATGATTTTCAGGCTGATTTGATAGTGGAGCATGTGTCATAAAATCGATTTGCGCTTTATGCAAAGGTTTTCCAAGATATGAATACTTCCCTGTATTCAAGGTTACCTGCTCTCTTGAAAGTTCACCGCCGGAAAATGTAGAAACAGGGCGAATCCATTCTCCGGTTCGGATATCTTTACCTGCAACACAATATCCACCTTTTTTCGCTGAGTTCGCCAAAATAACAATTTCACGTGTGTAAGACATCGTTTCACCTCATAGATTAGATGAGGGAATTGTAAAAAGATATAGTGACAATTTCTGTCATTTTGTGTCTGGGTTCTTGAGTAGATGATACAATGTGGATTTAGGTGATTGAAACAAGTGTAAAGTTGAGTTAATTGAGGGAAGATCAGTTTTTATACTGATAGTAAGCATCTACATCATAGCCATGCTTTTTAAGTTCATAATCGCTTTTGATACCAAGCGTGGCTTTTAACGCCCCAATGTTATAAATCCATAATTTTCCATCTTTGACGAAATATCTACCGTTATAGGCATTTTTATCCTGCACTTCTTTGAATCCATTTTGTCGTGCCAATTGCTCGCTACGATTGTATTGTTTTGTGGAGGGAGCTGATTTTTTCGAAGAATAGTCAGAACTCGATTCTTTTGAATTAATCCAATAAGGTATTCCATCATTTCCCCAAAAACCTTTTTCTCTTCCATAATCGAAATCGCTCATGACACACATCCTTTTTCTTAGATGGTGTCATTGTATGCAACACTATTGACAATATCTATCAAATAAGTGTAGATGGTATCTTCACTTTAGTTTTATGATTATGTTAATGATCTCTCAGTGGAAAAATCTTCAAAGATGAACAATGCGGATAGTGGCATCAGGGTATTTTTCTCTTAGATATTCAGCCGCCAAACGCCGATGGCATTGATCTGCTGTTGGTTCGCTGCATAAGATACAGGCATTTTCAAGTAGCTCCGGTTTGATAGCATCGAGATTGCGTCCTTGTAATATCTGCTCATACACCCGTTCATACTCACTCCAGCTTATCTCCCCATCCTTGTAACCATCGAGCAACTCCTTGGTTGGGGCAAGATCTGATGAGTGGAGATAATTGACATCACATATCTCTTCCAACAGATAAGGGAAATCTTTGACTTTTGTAAACCCGGCGAGTTGTGATTTGTTATTGAGACGCGCGTCGATAAGTGTTTTGACACCATTTTTTTTCAATAGTTCAAAAAACTCTTTTGCACTTTTTCCAGCAAATCCAATAGTGTAAAGATTCATTCGTCGTCTCCTTCTTTTGTTATGGCGTTATAGGCGATATCTTGGTTGCGTAAACGATACGCGGCTTCTAGATTTTCCTCAGGTGAACTAAACAATTCATAGCGGGAAAGTTTGTACTTTTTAAATAGCCGCTCTTCGAGATCGTTTTGAGTGAAAATACTATCAGGTGTGATGTGGTTCACTTCTATTCCCTCGGCAACCAATGATTTTGATACCAATGCAAATCGGTGACAATCAAATGGCTCTTTTTCAGAACACATCAGAGCGATGTTGTATCCCTTGATCATCCCATTTTTGACACGTTGAATCCCTTCTTGAAATGTTGGGGAAGCAGCCACTTTTTTAAAATCCACTTTTCCATCATCAAACAAAAAATTTTTATCTTCATATCGTGCCCCCAATTGATCCCCTAAAAATAGGTACACGATATTGGCTTCTTTTAGGGAGTGGTTCAAAACCTCTTTGTTGTATTGATTGGCATATCTGCTGTAGGGTGAACTTCTCACATCGATGATACAATTGATATCATGCTTACGAAGCAAATCGATAAACATCGTCACATCGTGAGTAGAGTGACCTACTGTAAAACATCTATTTTGCATAATTCACCTCTTTATTTCGAATAACCAACCGGTTTCGGAGATAGCTTTTAATTGTAATTACGTTGTTCATTCGATCCTCCATAAAATTATGACAGATTAATTGATTTGAATGACATATCATGTCAATCAGAAATGATTTTTACTTCACGGCACCAAATTTAATGCCGATCCTCATCGATTTGAGAATAGTAAAATAGATCAATGTCATATTCTGTCATTTTATTCAACAACACAATTAAGGATGAATTGAATAAAATACAATCAATTGCTTAAGGATTCTAAATGTTTTTATCTAACCGCTATATTTTTTGGACATTGATCTTATCACTATTTATCGGATTTACCTACTTTTCGATGCCGCAGGTCTTAAATCAGCCGCCTACAGATTCTAGTATCGATGAAAAATCTTTGCAGACAACCGATTCCTACATTGTCGATTTAAATGATATTGACAAGGTACAAAATATCGATCAACTTAAACAAGAGAAAGAGCCACTTGCAGAGTTTCTACATACCTATGGATCAAATATCTATCTCATCTTCTATACGGCAATCATCTCAATATTGTTTATCTATCGAGAAAAACAAAATAGACTCAAAAATATATTGATTGAGAAACAAGAAGATGAAATCAAAATGCTCGAAGCAAAACAAAAAATGCCTATTCAGGAAAATCTTCTCAATGAACTCAAACAATATGAAGCTCTTCTGGAACCGGATTTGATGATCGACACACTAGAAGAAAAATTACATAGTGAGCCAAAAATGCTCATCGTGACATCACGGATCATCCTGGAAAAACTCATTACCAATATCTATGCGTGTTTTACATCAGAAGAAGCAACACTTAACGATATGATCGTTGCACTTCATCGCAATAGAAAGTTTAGTCATGATATGAACAATTATGCACATATCATCAAAGGATTCGGAAACACCGCAATTCATCCGAGTAAAAAGAATCCTGCAAATTTCAACGCTAAAGACGCCATGCTAGTTCTAGGAATATTGCTTCAGCTGATCAAAGAGCTGGATAAAAATAATCTTCTCACAGACTGTTCAAATGGTTAAATCGCTCTTGATCGCATTGATCGCTTCGGCATCATTAGCTTCAGGCATAGAATTGTCTCTTTATTCTGTGGACGAAGAGGGGTTACGCTATCCCATCCAACAAAATGATACTTTATTGATCAACGAGTCCATAAAAATAGAAGTACGTTCAGATCACAAACAAATTCTCGATCTTTATTTCGTTGACAAGGGGATTAAAACGTTGATGACTCCTCTCATCACCGAACCAAATCAAACCATTGTATTCCCACCACAACACGATTATGTAAAATTCGATACTGAAGGCCAAATACAGCTAGAGATTACAGAGAGTGGTAACGTTATAAACGCTTTCCCGATAAACATAATTGCCTCACCTTTCCCAAGAAACAATTCAAACCTGATCAGTTCCCCTATCCATTCACCCCTCTCAGAAAGAAAATACTCGATTGCTCCCACTGATATCATCACCAATGATCGAGGCGCAAAAGAAAAAACAATTTATAAACAGCTAATCCAAAAAACGGTCGCGATCGAAACGGACAAGGGTGAGATTGGTGCCGGGGTTTTAATCGACAGAGGTCAAATCCTAACCAGTTGGCATGTCATCAAAAATAGCCGATTCATTTCCATAGCGTTCAGACCTGAAAGAACCACTGGATCAGCACAAAAGAATACCTATCTAACTGCAAAAGTTTTAAAATACGACATCACGAAAGATTTAGCCTTGCTCCAAATCATCGACAGCGAATCGATTAAGAACATCAAACCCATATCTCTGGCAAATATCGACAAAATGGAAATTGGGGAAGATGTTTTCACGATAGGTCATCCGGAGGGAGAACTGTTTTCATTTGATTCAGGACTGATTAGTCAGATACATAAAAACTACACATGGAAGACCAAGGAAAATCATCAAGCCGATTATGTAATACAGGTAAAAAACTCGATTTCAAACGGCAATTCAGGAGGACCATTAGTCAATGAAAATCTTGAATTGATAGGTCTCAACACCTTTAGTAACGTCAGAGGACAGAATCTAAACTTCGCGGTATCAGCGACAGATATAAAAACGTTTTTATCTGCCAAGCAACCATCGAAGCAAAAAAACGTAGCACTCACTCAGAAAAATATCCATCAGAACATCATTGAAACAAAAAAAGGATTCGATACAAATCAAACACCGATAACCACCTATTTTATTGATACCAACAAAGATGGACGAGCAGATCTGGTTACGATCGACGTTGGAAGAAATGGAATTTATAACTACTATTTTTATGATTTCAATCAGGATGGCAAAGTAGATAAAGTATGTTATGACAAAAACGGCGATGCCATTATCGAAAGATGCCTCGTCAAATGATCTCCAAACTTTTCCTAATTTTTTTCCTCATCTGCTTCTCGCTCCATGCCAATGAAGTTGATGATGCTATCAAATTATTCAATTCGGAAAAATACGATGTCGCTCTAGAAACACTTTTGAAACATTCAGACAATCCAGAAGCCGATTATTATTTGGGAAAAGCTTATTATTATGGTCTTGGGGTAGAAAAAGATCCAAAAAAGGCATTTGTTCATGCTAAAAAATCAGCAGACTCAAAATTTCCATCAGGAATCAATTTGCTTGGTGTTCTTTATGAACATAGCGATGCAATAGGAAAAGATGAGACTAAAGCCTTTTTACTTTACAACGAAGCTGCCAATTTAGGCGATACTAAAGCGATGAATAATTTAGGATGGGTTTACTCTAAAGATTCATTGCTGAAAAAGGATATAGAAAAAGCCAGATTTTGGTTTATGAGATCAATCGAACATGGTGATAATGATGGATATATCAATTTAACGCGTTTATATAATAACGAAGAAAATTATCTTGAAGCGTTAAAATGGATTCTGAAATATGAAGAGTTAGAACCTATAAAATTCAAAGTTTCATATTATTTTGGTATTGGCTTCATGTACATGTCATTAGAACAATATGATAATGCATACAAATACATATTAAAAGCCACACAACTCGGATCGTTTGAGGCAACCCATAACTTATATGGGATGATAAGAGATCGGCACATACCAAATACAAAATCAGAAGAAGCCATATATTGGCTCGAACAAGCTTCAGATCCCTCTAAAAATAAATCGGATTCATTGAAACTTTCGCAAGAGCTATTGTATTCTTACTATCGTTTTGATTCCAAGCAATCAAAAAAGGCACTGGAGCTAGCTGAATCTGCTTATAAAAATGGAAATATACAACTTGGATGTTATTTGGCAGGTCAATATGGAAATACTCTTGATAATGAATATGATTTAGAAAAATCTTTTGACATTGCAACAAAAATCATCTCTGAAAATAATGCATCGGAGCAAACTGCATCCTGCTATTCTGCATTAGCATTTCTATATAGAACTGGAAACTATATTGCGCAAGATACCTTCAAATATATTGAATTGATGGAAAAAATTTACAACGCAATCTATAATCAAAAAAATGACCTATATTCCTCAATGATTGCCGAAGCTTATATGGAAGATTTACATGATTTTGAAAACGCCGAAAAATGGTATCAAATTACTTTTAATCTGACCAAAGATCCCAAATATTTGACAAAAGTGAATGAGTACAAAAAAACACTTCCTATTTTTGATGAAGCTACACTAACAAAAGAACAACAAGTATTTCCAATTATAAAGAATTTGTCCTCTGTAGAACAAATCGCATCAGTCCTCGAAACAAAAAAATACTATTTTTTAGCAACCGATCAAAAATCAATTTTTGTGTACGACAAAAAAACGCTCTCTTTGATCAAAGAGTTGAGAGGATGGATAGGACAAGGGATCGCCGGAATGACGGTTCAAATGGCGTTTGATGAAAATCGCAATCTTCTTTATTGTGCGAAAGTAAATTCTGGACAAGACATATCTGCCAATGATGATATTCTTGTTTTTGATATAACAAATGGTCAAGTTATAAAAACACTTAATAATTTTAAATCTTTAAAGTCGACATATTTAAGTATTTCGCATGATGGACTATATTTGGTATCCATAAATAATGGTGACATACTGCAAATTATTAATACAAAAAGCAATGATTATCAAAAATATAATTTTGCAGGGAACAATGGAACCAAGTTGATATCTACCAATATTGTAGAAGATAAAGATGATTATATTGTCAATGTATTAGGGCAAGACGGGTATCTTTATAGTTTCTCTATCAATCAAAAAAAACGAATAGCAAAAGAATTATTTCGTAATCAAACAAAATTTAAAGAGTTCAATTCTCAGCATGCACGACGCATATCGCCTCAAGTAATTGGAAATCAAATTGTAAAGCTGAAATTACAAAATCATATTCTATATGTAAATACTCAAAACTCCTCTATGGACTACAGTTTTGATTTAAACACATTGGCTCTAACTACAGATATTAGACTAAATGAGTTAAATACAAATCCTTCATCATCTATTTCTATCAATCCAAAAAATGGCAATACAACATTGGAAGTTTTCCAAGGCAAAAACAAACTTTCTTCAATCGAACTATTATCAATACCCGTATTGAACAATACTGTAATTGATGATAGATATATCATTGTAACTACAACCGATTTGGATGCTATGTATATATTTAATCTTCAAGGAAGAGCTATTGCAACCCTAAAAGGAGTTATATCACTTCAAAAAAATATTCTCTATGAAAATGGGTATCTAATCACTTATGGTGCGGATAATGTCATACATGTATGGAATTTAGATGAGCTTGACAAAATCAATCAACTAAAAGAATCATTCGATTCAACAATTATTCAGTCGGCATATAAACAATTTGGTGATGATATTCGTATCATGGCTGATATAAAATCATATGATGAAGATTTTGATAAATATGCTGAATCAATGATGCTAAGCATGAATTTAACCTTTAAACCGTCAAAAGAACAAATAGTCTCTTTTTTTAAAATACTCCTCACTAAAAAAGAAGAAATCCTACCATTGGCATCTCTCTATGTTTCAAATAAGGACTGGATCGTCTTTGATCATAACGGGTATTTTGCAAGCAGTGAAAATGGAAAAAATCTAATCCGTTACCATCAAAATCAAGGTTTTGATAAAGAGGCAAAAATTATCGACAATTCGCAAATATTTGAAAAATTCTATAGACCGGATATCATTAAAAAGAAACTAGCCAAGCAAAATGTTTCTACCGATATCGATGTTGCAACTGCAATCAAAACTATCACTCCTCCACTCGTTGAAATAGTCAGTACAAAAAACAAGGATGCTAGAAACATCGACTTGACGTATAAAATCTGCGATCAGGGAAATGGTGTTTACGACCCTGTGCTTCTGATCAATGGGATAACCTATGCTGCCAGAACAACCCGAGGATTCTCGATCGAAACATCAGATAAACCAAATGAACCATGTCAATCGTACAAAAATACCATCACTCTTAACAATGGAATAAACACTATCTCCGTACAATCAGCTGATGCATCGAATACGATCACGTCAGTCAGTAAACCGATTGAACTCAAAGCAAATTATGTGATCAAAGAGAAACCAAATCTCTATTTCATATCATTAGCAGTCAAAGAGTATCAGAACAATGATCTCTCCTTGAAATACTCTGTTAACGATGCAATCGCGTTGAATAAAAAATTTGATGAAAAAAGCAATGCCATTTTCAATCGAATCTTCAGCTATAACCTACACGATACAAATGCAACATATCAAAATATGGATTATCTCTTCACTGAGTTATCTGGAAAAATACAGCCTCAAGATTCCGTTGTACTCTTCATAAGTGGTCATGGTACGACGAGCGAAAAAGATGGCCTCTATTATTTCCTCCCTTACGACATTACATCAGCTACCTATGAATCCTTAATAACGAAGGGGATCTCAATCAACCAAATTAAAGCGCAATTTTCAAAACTGTATGCTCAAAACTCATTGATACTCATTGATACGTGCAATAGTGGTGGCATAGTGGAAAATCTAGAAGCGATGATGATAGGAAATCGATTATCCAAAGATAATAAAAGAAATTTTATAGTGGCCAGTTCAAAAACACAGTATGCCCTAGAGGGATACAAAAATCACGGAATTTTCAGTTATGCACTCCTAGATGCGTTTGAGAATGCCTACTTCGGAAATAAAAAAACATTGACCACTACAAATCTCGCAGGATATGTCGAATTAGAAGTCCCAAGAATCTCTATGGACTCTTTTCATTATGAGCAAACACCTCAAAAATTTCTGTTCGGGAGTCCATTCGACATAGGGTCTAAATAGATTTTAAATAATTTGAGAGGTCTTCCGTCAACACATCTTTTAGATCACTAGGTTCGAGAATAATCATATCCGGAATCCACTCTTTCACAAAAGGGAGTATCTCCAATGGTTGTGTATAATCGATACTAAAAACAACTCCATCCTCTTCTTTTCGAATAAATTGCTGTGTATCGAAAAACTTTTTCATAGATTCTTCGAAATAAATAGCGATTCTCCCTTTTGCTTTTAAAATAGCTGTCCGTTTTCGTGCGAACGGTAAACTCATTGGATTTTGTATAGTGGCAAAAAAATCCCCATATTCATCCAACACACTTTTTTGGTAATTACTCTTTTTAGAATATTTGATAGAGTCGATAAACGCTATTCGCAGCAATCTAAAGTTTTTTTCTTCAGTCTCTACCGCTAAATACCAATTGTTCTTCATAAACAAGATTTTTAAACATTTTACATCTTCAAGAATTTCTGCATTTTGATAAGTGTAATGAATAGTTTTGTACTCATACTCTTTGACAGCATTTTTGAGTACTTTCAGTTTATTTTCCGTCTCTACGGCAATCATGTTTTCCAAAGGATTCGATCTAAATATAATTGCATCACTATTTTTGGCTGCATGACTTTGTAACGATTTTTTTTGCTCTTCATCCAACCCTTTGAGTACTTGAGGGTCGTTTTCATAGATCAACTGCATAAGCCAACCAATCCCACTGGCGTTGTTGTTTACATAAAAGCTGAGGATATCAGCCAAATCTTTATGCATGTCGATAATTCTATAAACACTTACTTTTCTACCACCAAGCTCTTTGTTCTTTTTTTCAAACAATATGACATCACTGAAGTTGTCTTGTATCTCTTCTAAATATCTTCGCAGTGTACGCTCATCCACGTCTAACTCATCAATCAACGTCGCATCTTGAGCATACAGTTCACGTCCCTTAAGCATATATCCTAGCAAACGTATAAGATGAAATAGTTTATTTTGACGGTTCGTCATTGATATCCCTTATAAGCTAATGAAATTAAATAGGAATGTATCATCAATTGACAGTTTTTGTCAATGTACAAACCTATAATCTCAACAGAATTTTTAGCCGCAACCACAACATTCCAAAATAAAGTATGTACATTATGAAATATAAGATGAACGCATTTGGTTTATGGGTAGATAGACACTTACAGCTATTTGCCATCAACAGGATCAACAAAAGAATGCTAAAACATAACATCCCCATATGTGATATCATCAATACGCAATTAATTGACAATGAAACATTAATCATTAAACATGAATTGAAAAAGATATTTTATGATTCTATGCTCTTAGTTGTCATTACTATTGGTATGAATTTACTGTGTTGAAAACAAGTGTTTTTCGTACACTCTGACCTACCCTGCTTTTAAAGTAAAAAAAAGCTGCAATAATCCATACGAAAAACAATGTCGGAATGATAAAGACGTCGAAAACTAATTATTGATGTTTTCCGACAAGCCAATAGGATATATGAGAGTATCGACTGACGGTGATCGACAAAGTACCGATCTTCAACGTGACTGCCGGAGTTGATGAACGTCATATTTTTGAAGACAAAGCTTCGTGTTCCAAAGATGATCGAGTTGGCTTAGCTCAAGCATTAGAATATGTTAAAGAGGGAGATGTACTGGTCGTCTGTAAACTAGATCGATTAGGACGCTCCCTACCCCACTTGATCGAAATCGTTTCTCATCTCAAATCCAAAGGTATCGGATTCAAATCTCTGACGGAAGGAATGGATATATCCAGCCCAACCGGTGAACTACTATTTCATGTGTTTGGAGCATTGGCGCAGTTTGAGCGCTCACTTATTCAAAAACGTGTTAATGCCGGGTTGGCAGCGGCACGTAAACGTGGACGAATTGTGGACGGCCGCGAGCGATTCCTCAAGAGAAGATGGATGCTATTTTAGAAGCTTTAAATAATAGAATGTCAAAAGCGACAATTTGTCGAACATTTGAAGTTAAGCGGTCGACGTTGATTGATACATTAAATCGTAAAGCATGAATCTATCTGCTCATCCTCCTAAATAATGTTCACTTATCGACGCGCGTCTATGTTTAAGCTCCCAGCTAACCGCTTGAAGGCTTTGCTCATAAGTATAACCGGCACGAGCGTATTCCATCATACGACGCTTCGCAAAATTCCATCTAAATGCATGGGATCCCTCTGATGGAATACCTAATTTTATGCACGTTTCACGAATGTCAGCAGAGTATTTCTGGCGATCAATTTTAAATAGTTTGTTCGCAGTAATATAGTCTAATAGTTGGTTGTAAATATCAATTGATATTAAAACATCGCCTTCCTTCCCGCCCTTTTCTTTGGTAAAAAGTACACCTTTGTCCATTCCAGTAATTGAATCATAACGAATTCCGTGTAATTGGTCATTTTTAATAACACTGATCCCCTCAAGACGACAGCCTCCAGAGAGCTGTATCTTAGCGCTGAGGCGAAATAAATCGTTTGAAAGTGATTCGATGACTAGTTCGGGATTATCATAAGCCCTGTTGTGATAATTGTCGGCTACCAAATCCAAATTTCTGGCTTCATTGAGTATGAATTGTCGAATCGAAAAATCGTAATATTTTGCTTCCCCATATTTATTTTTTGTGTAATGTTTGAGTGCTATTTCTAATTTACCTAGTGCCGAACTGATCTTCTCTAAATACTGTTTGCTAACATGATATTCGCACTTGTAATCCATATAAGCCGCGATCATTTCTCCGGTAATTTTTTCTGCATCTTTTACATTCCAATGCTCACGCAAGTAGTGAAAAAAATTCTCCCAGACTGCACGAAAAGTCGTGGCCGTACCATAGGATGAAATCTTGCAAAAATTCGGATGATTTGGATCGATACGCTCCGTTTTTTTTGTTCCGGATACGAACAATATTTTTATTAATTCCGTCGATTGATGGTGAACTGGCCCTCTGATGATTTTCTCCTAAAAAATATGTTGCTCTGATTAAGCCGCAGGCCGGCAAAGTGTTAAGTCAATCTTCTTTATTGTTTCGAGTAAAGCGCAATCTCGGCTCTTTTGGTTACGATGGTCGGAAATCACCTGTAGGTAGATTTTGAGCTCCACCGATTAAATATCATGTTATGTTGATTGTTTTAATACAGAAAGTATAAAATGAAAAATGTCCATTATTGACATGGAAGTTTTTTATGAGCTATCCGCGATTTTTCTCGGTTTCTATTTTTGTGGTTTTTTATGCTAAGAATCCCATAAATACGGAATTTACTAAAGAATAAGTCTAAACCTGAAAAATCAACAAAAAAACCACTTACTGGACAATATACTGGACAGTAAAATAATCTCTTTTACTGTCATTTTATCTATAATCTTTGAATTTGCTCAAGCGTAAGATACTCTTTTATCAATCGTTTTGTGGGTAAATACATTGGCCATTCATCAAATTGTTCATCATCTACGACAAGTTTAGTGACAGTTTGGAGTTGTGATTTAGTTATGAAATAACACGACAATATTTCATTCGCGTGCTCAACAGTCTTTGTCTTATTATCCATCGCTTCGATGAGTTCTAAAATGTAATTTTGTTGATCAGATGACAACTTTCGAGTCAAATATTTTACAAGTTCATTGCGTCGATTTATATGACTATCATTCGTAGAACTCCAATGATGAATCGGAATTATTTCATCAATATGAAACAGTAAAATTGCTATAACATTTTCATTAAATTTTTCAACATTATCTGAATTGTAACGTATATATAAATTCAAAGATTTTATACATAGTTCATACAGATTGTACGCTTCATAAAGCTCAGCAGTTTGAGCACCTTGCATGCCCCGTGTTCCATTCACTACGTGTATAACTTTACCGTTTTCTTTTATCACAGAAATTTCATCCGCCAACTCAAGTAGGGATAGTATTTCACATAATGTTTCCATCCAAATTTCGTCAAAAAAACAACCCTTATATATCACGATACGGCGATATAAATCTTGTGTCAACTTTTTAGAAAAAATTGATGGTTTGTATATGCCGAATATTGGTTCGGGAGGAAGAACCAATATCGCATTTTCCTCTGCAATGATGTGTAGATTTTTAGCTTCTTCATTTTGTTTTATTGGTGCTTCAAAGAAGCTAATGACTGCATACTTAATGATCACAGCCATTACAATAATAAACGAAAGAAATATGATCAAAACGAGTGTATCATTATCCATTAGATGTACCCATTTTCATGCAAGAGATCACTCAGTGAATACAGTGAAAGTTCAAGAGGATGCTCTGATAATCTTGAAAAGCTGAAACCTTCTAATGCCATATTCCAACTGCGAATAATACCGCGACATTCTGACTTGCTCAGGCGAATAATTTCACCAGATTGAAGTTGATACGTAAGAGTTTTAACGACTTTTTTATCATTTTCTGAAATGTTTTCTGTATCGATATTGGCCGATGTTTTCTTGAGCTTTTTGTTATTCTCATTGATTTGGTTTATTTGAAAAAAATGATTGAGCTTGTCACCTTGATCAAAGCTCATAATCTCTTCTCGAAGTTGATTTATATCAGCAAAAACGGTACTAACTATTTCTTTATCAAACATGATGATGACATTTCGTATATAACGTTTTTTTGGGTTGTTTGCATCTAGTTCAAACACTCTTAAGAGCTTCATTTGTGTTCTTGAATTCAAAGTCACATGCGTAACATTAAATTTTGCTCTTTGATCTGCGGAGTATATAATTTCATCCATGGTTTGATTCCTTTTTTGATTCTTTTTCCAATTGCGTCCACATACTTTGAACTTTCGACTTTGAAACCTCAAAATCACGATACTTTTGATTAAAATAATCTGCTATGTCTCTAAAACTAAACCCTTTGACTAATTTTAATCTTCGTACTTCTGCCCAATGTGCTAGTAAAAAATCACCTTTAGAACCGCGTTTTTTCTGTTTTGATTTAAATTTCGAAACTTGCAAATCAGAAAGTTTCTCAATTTCATCTAGCGTCAAATCTCCAAATGATTTATTTGAAAGCATTTTTTCTTGATTTTGCTGATCTTGTATCGCTATCACCATGGCGCAATATTCAAGTGTCTCTTTATCAACATCGCTGTTTTCATGTCTCAGTCGATGGAAAATAGGCGTCTTATTTCTGATAATTTGTTGCTTTATTTCCATTGAACAGCGTACAAAATAGCGTAATTGTGATTTCTGTTGTTCCTCAGAAACCTTCAATATTCTATTTAATAAAACTTCCATGTGCACACCGATTCAAGCAGTTTTAACCATGTTTTTAATTATCCATTTTGCTATCTCAACTACTGGATACAATACTCTGGACTTATCTTTCTCTGATTTCATGTTAGGTTTAATGTACGGGATTCCCACTCCTCCCGTTCTCCATCCGTCCACCGTTGAATTGGACACACCAAGCACTTTGGCAACTTCAGATGTATTTAATACACCTTTTTTCTTTCCTACCACACGTTCAATCAACTCTATCTGATCAGCTAATTCTTTTTCCATACGATAATATTCCTTGTTTTACAATTTTAATTATGCTAAGATATGACACAAAAGGATTTAAATAACCTTTTATTCTACAAAGAAGTATAGCTACTTTTAATATCTATTGTCAAGAGGAAATAAATATGACAATCAACGAAAAAATTAAATTTATTCGTGAAAAACATAATCTAAAGCAATCAGAGTTTGGAGATATCATTGGAGCTGCACAAAAAGTTGTTTCAAATTGGGAAAGTGGTAAAAATGAGCCATCACTCCAAAGTATTATGCAGATCATCGAAAAATTTAACATTTCGCCTGCATGGTTGCTTAAAAATACCTATGAAACCGATATGCAAGATGATACTGATGAACTATATTTTAGAGCAAAAAGTTTAGCAATTGATTCGTCTCAACAGACCGAATTAAAGCAATTATTAAACAGTTTTATTGCAATTCATTCGACTTTAGCCGACACGATGGATAAACTCAAAACAATTAAAGGAAAAGAAGCCATATCAAGATTAAGTGAAGCATGGAGTGGTAAAGGTGAACGGATGTTGATTGTACTCGACTATTTTTTGACTCATTTACAACAAAGTAACATTCCTCTTGGTAATTCGATAAAAACAGATTTTATTTCTGCTCTTCAAGAGTTTAAAACACCCCATCGTTTTTATACTATCAAAGAAAAAGACAAAAATCATTTAATTGAGTGGATCCAGACTAATCTAACTGACGTTGAAATTTTTGATATTGTTTCATCCACAGCCAATATGCAAGCAGTAATTGAGTGTGCCAAAAATGAACTGACAATTTTTAATAAGTATCTATAAATTTATTATGGAGTTTTGTAAATAAAGAAATGGTGCGGGGTAAGAGAATCGAACTCTAATGCGTGTCATATAGGGACAGAGGTAGATTAGTAATGCTATAGAGATTGTTTATCAGCGTGGATTGGCTAACCAACCCCCGCACGACACACCCCACTGACTCAATATTAAGTTCATAATAACGTCCTTTAAGTTAAATTTGATAGAAAATGAACAAGTCCAATTCAGGCTAACTGTACACGAAAACGAAATTAATAAAGCAATCTCAGCAACTACATAACCCACCAAACAATCCCAATGATAAAATATTCAAATAATAACTTATCATTGGGATCAATTCGATTGCAAGAAAGTATATCATATATATTTTAATTACCTACTCCACTCCGCACTCAACACTTCTGCCTGAGCTAAAACCGTTTCGATGGCGCGAGGCTGGCAATCCGGTGGATATTTGTATTTACGAAGTATCTGTTTTACCATGATTTTTAGTCTTGCTCGAACCGAATCACGAACAGACCAATCAACCGTGGTATTTTCTCTAAGCTTCGCTGTGAGCTCCACAGCTATCTTCTTGAGTACTTCGTCTCCTAACTCTCTTACAGCGCTCTCATTGCACTCTAATGCATCGTAGAATGCCGTTTCATCTTCATTGAGTCCTAACTGTGCTCCATGTTGCATCGCATGGTTAAGATCCTTTGCCATAGCGATCAGTTCTTCGATGACTTGAGCCGTTTCGATAGCACGGTTACGATATTTACCCAAAGATGCTTGTAGTAAATCAGAAAAACGTTTTTCTTGTACTTTGTTTTTACGCATCTTGGATTTTACTTCATCTTGGATCAGTCGTGAGAGTAATTCCACTGCAAGATTTTTTTCCTTCATTCCGCTCAGTTCGGCTAAGAAATCATCAGAGAGAATCGATATGTCAGGTTTTTTAAGACCAACTGCATCGAAGATATCAACTATCCCCTCGGCGACCACTGAATTAGAGACAATGTCGCGCATCGCTTTATTGATTTTGTCACGATCGAGTTGGGCATTGGTTCCCTCGCGCTTGTTGATGATTGAATTAATTGCTTGAAAGAATGCGATTTCTTCTTTATACCCTTTAGCTTCATCCATTGCCGCACAGATAGCATGAGCTTTCGTAATAGCTAACACGACATCGGCATAACGCTGTTTCCCCTCTTTAACCTTCTCTTTCCCATCACTTCCACGCGTAATCGTCGGTTCGAGCCCGAGAATATGATTTGCCGCTTTCGGTAGCAATAAAATTGGAGCTGTTTTATAGCTGCTGTAATCAAACCCATGATACATATCTCGGCAGATTTCGACATGCCGTACCATCTGTCGGAACGCTTCGTCAACGTCCACAGTTGGTTTTCCTCGTCCATGGCTTGCCGTATACTCCTTGAGTGCTTCTTTGAGTTGATTGGCGATGCCTATGTAATCGACCACTAATCCACCCGGTTTGTCTCGAAAGACACGATTGACACGGGCAATCGCTTGCATAAGCCCATGCCCCCGCATCGGTTTATCGATATACATCGTATGTAAACACGGTGCATCAAACCCTGTCAGCCACATATCACGAACAATGACAAGCTTTAGAGGGTCATTCGGATCTTTTACCCGTCGCTCAAAAAGCTGTCGGGTTTTTTTATCGTAGATATGAGGGCGTAATAATTCAGCATCACTCGCACTTCCGGTCATGACTATTTTGATCGATCCTTTATCGGGATCATCATTGTGCCAATCAGGACGAAGTGCAGTAATGGCATTGTACATATGGACGCAGATTTCGCGACTCATACACACGATCATTCCTTTACCTTCCATCGATGCCGTTCGTTCTTCGAAATGCTCTACCAGATCCATAGCAACTTTTTGAACACGCGGATTGGCTCCTACTAGAGCTTCGAGTGCCGCCCATTTGGATTTGGTTTTGTTTTTTCCCTCTTCCTCTTCGGCTTCGGTCAACTCCTCAACCTCAGAATCGATGTATTCCAACATCTCTTTGACGAGATCGAGTTTAGCCAGACGGCTCTCATAATAAATCGGAACTGTTGCCCCATCTTTCACGGCCTGCTCGATATCATACACGTCGATATAATCACCAAACACCGCACGAGTATCACGATCTTCGAGAGATACCGGTGTGCCAGTAAACCCGATAAACGACGCTTTGGGAAGCGCATCATGGAGGTATTTGGCATTACCGTACTTGATTACCCCGCTTGTGGTATCCATTTTGGCGGTAAAGCCATATTGACTGCGATGTGCTTCATCGGCAATAACGACAATATTGGATCGCTCACTGAGTACCGGGTAGACGCTTTCCCCCACTTCAAGGGCGAATTTTTGGATCGTTGTAAAGATGATTCCACCCGATGGACGACCAGATAGCAGTTCTTTGAGTTTGTCACGGGTGTCCGCTTGTTCAGGAGTCTGTCGCAACAGTTCGGTGGAATTGTAAAACTGTTCAAAAAGCTGACCATCCAGATCGTTACGGTCAGTGACGACGACCAGTGTCGGGTTATTCATCGCCGGATGCCCCATTACTTTGGCGGCATAGCAGGTCATAGAGATACTTTTACCTGAGCCTTGCGTATGCCATACGACACCGCACTTTTTATCTCCACCGTTTTGAGTAGCAGTAATCGTTGCATTCACCGCTTTGCGAACCGCATGAAACTGATGATAGCCGGCAATCTTTTTGATATATCCCCGCTCATTCCCCTCAAACAGAACAAAATAACGCAAATAGTCGGTGACATGCTCTTTGATGAAATGATCTTTGATCATCTCTTCGAGCTCCAGCGTAAAACTCTCATCGTTTTTCAATCGCCATGGCAGATAGCGCTCTTCATTCGCTGTAAGTGAACCAATACGTGCCGTCATTCCATCCGAGATAATCAGCGAGGCATTGAAAACGAATAGATCAGGGATCTGTTCTTTGTAAGTCTGGAGCTGGTTGTACGCGTCGAAAATCGTTGCATCGGTATTGGTCGGGTCTTTGAGCTCAATCACCGAGAGCGGCAAGCCGTTAACGAAAACGATAATGTCCGGGCGGCGGGTGTGTTTTGGACCTTCGATGCTAAACTGATTGACTACGGCAAAGGAGTTGTTTTCGGGTGCGTCGTAGTCGATGAGTTTCACGCGATCACCGCGTGTTTCCCCTTCATGATGGTATTCGACGGGGACCCCTTCTACGAAGTAGCGATGGAGCGCATGGTTGTTTTGCAGTAGAGCGGGAAATGGAGGGTTTTTGAGAGTATGCAATGCATCCGAAATCGCTGAATACGGTAAAGCAGGATTGATGAGGCGAAGAGCATTTTCCAGTCGACCCCATAGAATGATTTCCTTGTAGCTGGATCGTTCAGAAGCCGAAGTATCTTGGGCGATGTCGGGGCCATGGATAACCTCATATCCCAACTCCGAAAACCACCCTAAAGTGGTCTGTTCTACTGCGTCTTCATTAATCATTTAGATTCCCCTTTGGAAGCAGTAAGATAAGGCAAACATCCATATAAAATTATTGATAAACTCATACTGCCTCTGATTGAATGATAATAGATAGGTGATTTAAAATATCTCCAAAAGTAGAAAAATCATCATCGCTGGCATTGTCACAAATCCATGTGCATAAATGCTGTTTTTTGTCAGATTTAACTTCAACTTTTGTATATGAATTCTCACCATCTTGTGTAGTAACTGTTTTGAAACACTCAACTTTTTCTACTCTAATACGGGTGATAAAATCATCATTAAACAAATTTTCTATCCCTTTTTTGAGTTGATTCGTTTCGAAATAAGGCATTTTAAGAATGAATAATTTATTGTTTACATCTTTTTCGGTTACTTTTTCTTCAGGATCAAAAAGTAAAATGTATTTTCCATGAATCAAATTTGTATTTACTTCTAAAAATTTTTTTGCTGAATGCATGACATCATTATTTGAATTTCTAGTTCCTTCTGGTGTCACTTCTCCTATTGGTTTTATGTCTACTGTTGCAAATATTTCAGTTAATTCATGATACTCAATTGCTTTTTTAAGATATTGGACATCAGTAGGACCTTCTACAAACAATACAATTTTTTTGTCTGACATTAAAAGTTCTTCTTTTAATCCATCGTCAATTTCACGAATCCTATTAAACGATTCAAAAGCATGTTGAAATTCACTAAAACGGTCTATAGTGATTCTATCACCTGTAGGCATATCTCGGATTTCAAATCCTTCTTCTCCAAATGTTTCTTTCATCCCAATCAAAAAGATAGGTGAATGAGTGGTAATTATGAATTGCACTTTAGGAAACATTTGGATTAATTCAGGAAGAGCATATTCAAGTAATTTTGTATGTAAATGAGCATCAATCTCATCGATTACTATAATACCGACTATATCATCAAGCGTTTTATTTGATTTGTCGCTATGTCGAATGATGTTTAAAAATAAATTGAGAAGAAGCGTTTCACCCAAGGATAAAGCATCAATTGTTGGTAAAAGTTGTTCAGTTGCTTGTCCTTCAGCATCGACTTTTACAATTGAAACTCTATATCCTCCCCTTTTACCAATACCAAACCGAATATTTTCCATACCTTTGATTGTTTTTAGTATCTGGGTGATATTTGCCCATTTGATTTCATCAATCTCATTCATAGGAGTTTGTCGATTATTGATAAAATCTAAGACTAAATCCAATAAATAGCTTTTGTTTTCATCAAGAGATCTAATGATTTCGATATCTTTTCCATAATAGTTTCTGTAATTAACTTCCTCTGTCAAAGTATCATGCTGTAATAATGATTTATTTTTCCAAAAGGGTATTTCATAGCGATAAGCTGGAAGATAAAAAATTGCATTTTGAGTAAATAAATCTTGTAAAGCTTCTTTTTGTATATCTTGAATATTTGGAATAATTTTTTGGTGTTTTTGTCCATTTTGTATAGGAAAATCTGGAATAAAAGATCTTAAAGTTTGATCTTGAAAATTTCCTGATGAATCTAAGTAGAACTGATTTTTTCCATCTTCAAATTTATACTTGAGACCAAATAAACTATATTCTTTTCCAAATTTAATATTTATACCGCCTTGAATTTTATAAAACTTATAACCTGTCCCTGTTTTTGGCAATACATCTTCGAATAAAGTATTTCCGATTTCATAAAAACTATCTACAATACCGGAGAGAAGAACTGTTTTGCCGCTTCCGTTTTCACCTACAAAAATGATAGGTTTTGGTGTTCCATCTTCATTAAATGGTAGGTCTATTTCAATTTTATCGATGGGTCCTGCATTCTCAATAAATAGCTGAGTTAAGTACATTTAAAATCCTTCCTCTAAAGATGACTCTCATCTAATCCGTCCCAAATACCGGGTAAGAACCCAGCCTTGAATAGATGTTTCACTCTCTCGATCATATCGTCGAATCAAACACCAATTTCTTTCTTTTCTGACAATTTCAACTACTTCTCCAAAAGATGTGTAAGCAATCGTTTTAGAAGATTTTGATTTGCTTTTTCGAACGTTAAGTACACTTGCCGTTACAATTCGATAATTCGTTCTTAGTTGTGGATCTTCAAAAAATGATTTTGTAGTTCGAATCACTTCTTTTTTTATGATGATTTGTTGTTGCTTCGGGCTATCCATCATATTGAGCATCGGTTTGATTGCATAGTCATAAAAAGCATTTAGTAAAAGAGGCAAAATAATATATGAAAAAAGAACAAGTAAAAGTGGATTATTAAGAGCTGTAATACGCGCTTGAATGACGGATAATTGTTCTTCAATTCTCGCAGTTTTCGAATTAACAGCTTCCAATATCTCATCTTTAATAGCTTGTAATTCTTCCTGCAAAGCTGTTTCATCATTTTCTGTTGCGGTATAAGAGTCCAAAATTCGTCGATATTCTGCTTCGTTGGCGATAACACTGGCAACGATACTATCAAGGTTTTTTGGAAGAAAATGTTCGAAGTTTTTAGCTGAAATTGCAGCAGCCAGTGTTTTGTAGGATGACATACTCGATGAGAATAATTCATCGTAATTTTGCAAAGATGCCCGTGAAACAGCCGATATAGCATTCTGTATGGCAGATGATGAGTTATATATGTCATTCCAATATGTCGAAGCAGGCTTAAAAGCATCAAAGTACTTATCAAATCCTTTATACGGATTTAACATCGATTCCATCTGATCATTCCATTTTTTCATAGGATCATACAGATGTTGAAGTGACTTCTCCCACGCACTCATGGGATTTAGCATCGCTTCCATTCGCTCGTTGAAACTTTGGAGTGGATTTAACATGCTGGCAATACTTTCACTGAACGAATGCATAGGTTGCAACGCTTTATTGATGTCATACATAGGATCCAACAAACGCTTCATATCTTCATTCATCTGTTTCATAGGGTCTAATGAATCAAGTAAACTTTTTGCTGGATCGTATAAATTCACACTTCTATCTCCCCACTCAAAAGCTTCGGTAAAAGAGTATCACGGATGGTTGAAAGAAGTTTATTTTCTCTCTCATTTTCAATCCATTTTTTGATTAATTTTGATGTAATTTCTTCAAATTTATATCCTACACTTACGGGTGGAAGGATAGTAGAGTGATTTTCAACTAGAGACTTATTTAAATTTTGCTGTGCTGAACCAGAAGCTTTATCTGCTAATTCATTAATAGATTGACGAGCAGCTAAAAAAACAAAAGATTGAAATTCAGATTTAGGAATTAATGCACAGCAAGCTTGATTCGCAGACATTGATTCTGCCAAAAGACATACTTGACCTGCGGTTGCCCCATACATAGCAATTACGGTAGTCATAGCTTTCCAAAGTTTTGCGCTACTAGAATTAAGTCCTTCATTACTAATTTTTTCTTTAGTATCCAGAACAATTACATCTCGGACTTCTCCAGATGTCAACCATGGTATTGAACCATTCCAAAATTCAGGTTTAGATCTACTTGGAGTGCCGCCACTTTCAACGCGTATACAACATTGCTTAAATGTGCCTACTTCCCACCCTTTCGGAATCATCCCCAATTCGGATTTGACAAATTCACCCTCTTTAAATGGCTCAAAATCAACAAACCAGCTTTTGAAAATCGCTTGTGCCATTGCTTCGAGGGTTTTATTTATTTCACGGTTTAGGGCGATTTTGTCGTCGAGAGATGAGAGGATTTTTACAATCTTCTTCTGAGTTTTCAATGACGGAATTTGGAAAGAGAGATTTTTTAATGCACCGCCTGATAATTCCTGGAAAGTTGTTCCGGTTGCGTGACTTTTCAAATACTCCGTATTATAAAAAAGTACGTAATAAATAAACTCTGAATCAAATCCATCTTTCGGAATTAAACTTCGAAAGCCTTGATTCGTACAAACTTCATTTTTAGCAATAGCAACATATCCTACCGGTGCACGACTGGTAAGTAATACTGTACCAGCCGGAACAAGTTTGGCACTGCTGTTTTTCAGACCTTCCGCAGAAATATGCCGCTCTCCATGGGAAATAAATCGATTAGTGTAACCCGACAAATCTTTAGGTGTCAGCCAAGGAATAGAACCATTCCAATAGGCATCAATATCCGTTTTGGGTGTTCCTCCACCTACAATCTCGGCAAATTCATCTACTCGATAGTATTTCCATTCATCACTATTTTGGCTTGTTTCAGCATAGATAATCTCGTATTGTTCTTCAATGATTTTTTGAAATTCAGGAGATATTTTGTGCCAATCCAAAAGATCGACTCTAAAATTGATAGGTATTTCTTCAATCTCTTCTTTCAATCTATTGAATAATTTTCGTTCAATCGGTTCATCACATACAATAGCAAGATCAAGATCTGAATAATCTTTTGATGTCCATTTTACCCTTGATCCAAATGCTCTCACTTCACAATGCGGTACATATTTAGCAAATAACCGATTAAGTGTTTCAAGAGCATTAGCAGGTAAATCAATCATTTCTTGCCTCAATGGCCTGCAATAAGAATCTTGCATCTTCTACAAAGAACTCTGCATCTGAAAAAACTTCCTCAGCGGTTGCTTGATCGTATGTATGAGATGTTTCATTTCTTGATTTATGGAAATCCATCCACCGATCAACGTCATCAATTAACTTATTCTCGAACGCTACTCGAAATAGCTCTCTTCGCGTTACTCCATCTACATACGAGCTACCAACATTCTCTTCCAACCATCGTTTCATCATTTTCCATGACTGTTCATAACAAACTTCAAAATTTTGAATTACTCCTGCCCGAATCGTGTCTTTGACGTTTGAAGGTAAATCCAAAACACTGATATCTTTTGATGCCTGTAATGATTGGCTCAGCGATTCAATTGATTTTATTAAACTATCTAAATTCAGTGCCATGTCGTTTCCCTTTGCTTAGTAAAATTATCTGCAATCGTTAGTGAAATACTATAAAGTATATCCTAGCCCTTTAAGATTTTCTCGGATCAGAACTTCAAGTCGTGAACTTTCTAAAAACTGTTCTGAAAGAGTTATCGAAAGACGGCTCATCTTCTCATCAAACGGTTCGCCGTCATCTTCGATCTCTTCTGCTCCGACGTATCGTCCGGGTGTGAGGACATAGTCGTGCTTGGCGATCTCATCGAGGGTTACCGATGCGCAAAACCCTTTGATATCCTCGTAGGTTTTATCCGTCTCACCGCTTCCTCTCCACGCATGAAACGTTTCAGCAATCCGTGAAATGTCTTCATCTGTAAACGCTCGTTGTGCACGATCAACCATAACTCCGAGTTTTCGTGCATCGATAAAAAGAACTTCCCCTTTTCGGTTACGCCCGTTTTTAGTTTTATCACGGGTGAGGAACCAAAGACATGCAGGGATTTGAGTGTTAGAAAAAAGCTGTGATGGTAGAGCGACCATACACTCTACGAGATCATCCTTCACCATTCCTCTTCGGATCTCTCCCTCTCCCCCAGTATTTGAGCTCATGGATCCATTTGCAAGTACGATCCCCGCCATTCCTGAAGGTGATAGATGATGGATCATGTGCTGCATCCATGCGAAGTTCGCATTACCTGCTGGGATACCGTATCGCCATCGTACATCACCGGATAGTTTGTCTCCCCCCCACTCTTTCATGTTGAACGGTGGATTTGCCATGATAAAATCGGCTTTGAGATCAGGGTGCAGGTCTTGATAAAACGTATCGGCATGATGCGGCCCGAGGTTAAAATCAATACCGCGAATCGCGAGATTCATCGCTGCCAGTCGCCATGTAGTCGGATTGGATTCCTGACCATAAATCGAGATGTCGCCCAATGTCCCACCGTGTGCTTCGATGAACTTCTCAGACTGAACAAACATCCCACCGCTACCGCAAGCCGGATCGTAGATTTTCCCTTTGTGCGGGCTCATCACTTCGACGAGAACCTTAACGATCGAGGCGGGTGTATAGAACTGCCCACCCTTTTTTCCCTCTGCTGAGGCGAACTGCCCGAGAAAATACTCGTACACCTGCCCCAAAATATCCTTGGCGCGGTGCCCTTTCTCCATAAATCCGATCGTACCGGTGAGATCAACGAGTTCGCCGAGTTTACGCTCGCTGATCTGGAGCCTCGCATAGTCTTTGTTCAAAATCCCTTTGAGACGTGGATTTTCCCGCTCGATAGCTGCCATCGCATCATCGATAAGTTTTCCAATACCGGGCTTTTTAGCATTGTCTTGAATATAGCTCCAGCGCGATTCTGATGGTACCCAAAAAACATTCGCCGCGACATAGTAATCACGATCTTCGAGTTCTTCCTCTCGAACTGATTCATCTTCGACAAAATAATCGTTGTCAGGATCACTCATCCAGCCTTTGAGCTCTTCGCGACGTTCATCGAATGAATCAGCAATGTATTTGAGGAATATAAGCCCCAATGCAACGTGTTTATACACTGCTGCATCAAGTTCGGGAAGGAGCTTACACGCGGCTTCCCATAGAGTTTTTTTAAAATCAATCGGTTCGTTAGCCATTGCTTATCTTTCGTTAAATTATATGGCTCTTATTGTACACGAGTAAGGCTGAAAATAGCCCTGAATACTTCAGTAGATGCGCTCATCGAAATAATAAGTCGGTGGGTTGTAGACTTTATTTCTAAAACCAATAGAGCGCAATACACTGTTGTCTTGATCAGGACTCCGTCCTTCCTCGCTAACAGCGTATATACTTGAGGGAGACGATTTGTATCTGTAAATATTCGTATATTTTTCGATAGTTCGTAATTTAGTTTGTTTTTTATATTTGTAAAAATAGGATGCGAGTTCCAAAATGGTATAAAATCTGCATTTTTTTTCTATTAATTCAATCTCTCGCATACGGCGCTTACGCTGTCCAGAAATACGGTTAACTTTTTTCTCTTCTTCAGTTGATTTTTTTCTATTTGAAATACACACTTTGCCTTCAAGAATATATTTAGTTATCGATTTTGCTATGTGATGGACTTCTTTCGTTGATAGTGGCTCTTGCTCTTGTACATTATAGGCGATAGCGATCTCTTCAATCGCACAGAATAGCCCTTCTGCATTTCCAATGTGGCGATGGGCTATTTGATAAGCGGATAAGCGGGTAAATTCAAATATGCGTGAATTTCTACCCCGCGACGCAACTTCTTGATTAATATTTTTGCGGGTCACGCTCTTTTTATTAATTCCTTTAACTGCAACCTCTTTTAAATCATTTAAAGAGTATAACGGCATTGAATTATCCCAAATTACGACTTCAAACAATTCAGTATTTAACGGGTTTTTGCTAATAATTCCTCGATAATCAGTATCGCCAGAAAGTGCTGCCACAAGACCATCTTCAATGTTTTTGATGTAGTGCAAAACACTATCTTGTGCAATTTTTCTATTCTCCTTACCAACAAGCGGAATAGGATTTTTTAACAGCCATACATGATGATGTTTATCATTTGATTTGTTTTTAATACTATAGGTCGGTTGAGGGAGATTTGGAACACCAAGCCATGCAAAATAATCTTCATGATCGCAATCGACAACGAACGCGTTTTTAAAATTACTATTGTTTATCGCTATACGTTTTAGCAGATTTGGTGTTTCAAAAAGATCTTGTTGCAAAACTCGTGTCCAAGTACCGTTAATATGTTGTGCTTGAATCTGATTTATTTTATAGTTTTCTTTAAAAAAATCAAAAAATAAATATTGATTTTTTTCAGCAGTTCTGATAGAATCCATGCCTGTTTTTATACTTCCGTTCGAATCCTTATCCGCCAAGATAAAGGGGATTCGAGCATTTTTTTATCCATTATACTGGATCAAAAACCCCTTCGTCAAGTTAACTTTTTATCTCTTTAATCGTATAACAATGAAATAATTATCCTTTTTTTCGATAGTTCTTAATAATCATATTTTGATTGAGAATTTTTCTTGTTATTTGTGCATTTTTTGCTAAAACTTCAACCCACTAACACTATCCCTTCCACTCTCCGGTGACAATTTTGCATATCTCATGCTCATTTTAATGTCTTTATGATTCATAAGTTTTTGAATTGTAAAAATTGGCGTTCCATTAATGGCCAAATGTGATGCAAAAGTATGTCTTAGCGTATGAAATACCACACGATTTTTTCGATCTTTAGCATTCAGTCCAGAATTAAAAAGACGATTAAAAATAGCTCTTAATGGCTTTTGAATGGTTGTGTTGACTACAGAAAATATTTTACCGCTATCTATTTCATATTTTTCAATATATTCTTTAAGCAGTATTTTTACGTCATCAGTTAAAAAAGAAGAAAATGTTGTGTCATTTTTATGATCTTTCATGGTCAAAAAATTGTGCTGAAAATCAATATCTTTACGTTCAATTGTCAATATACTTCCAATTCTAGCACCTGTAGTTAATGCAATTTTGACCATTAAAAGTAAAATATCTCTATCTTCATTTTTTTCTATTTCTCGATACAATTTTTGAATATCCTCTATAGACAAAAAACGTTCACGTGCATTATCCACTTTATCCTTTTTGATATAAATTGAGTAATCTGATTTTAGTATTTTCTTTCCATACGCATGATTTAGTATAGATAGCAATAAAGTTAAAATATTATTAACAGTTTTAAGAGAAAGAAATTTTTGCTTTTCCTTTTTAAAATTAATAAAAATATCTTCATTTAAATTATCCATATCCAAATCCTCGAAATATGGATCTAAATGGTTTTGTTGCAAGTTTTTATCTTTTGAGGTGCTTTCTGTATTTTTGCGTGTACTGAAATATGCTGTGGTCAAACTTTCAAAACTAATAGTGTCTTTTTTCGTATTCTTTATTTTTATTGTTTCCCCAAGACGAATTTTAGTTATTAATTCATTACGTTTTACATTGCACATTTCTGCACGAATTCCCTCAGAAAATTTCCCTATTTTTTGTTCCATTGATTTACCAAATTCATCTTTAACACGAATGTAATATACTTTGTCTGCCTTTCCGTTTGTTATACATTGTCTGTAGATAACACCAGTATAGTTAGTTTTAATACGTTTAGTAGAAGCTGCCACTTTGTCCCCGATTTATAAATTTTATGGTTAAAATATTCCCACCTATTTCCCACCAATGTTATATTCTATCGAATTTTTTGTTAAATAAAAAAATTCATAAATTTAAATAAATCCCTATTTTAAGGACTTTTAAGAACTATAGAAATTACTACCAAACATAGAAATAAATAAAATATCGGGCTCATAACCCGAAGGTCACAGGTTCAAATCCTGTTTCCGCAACCAATCCTAGATATTATTTCTTCTAATATTTAAAGCACTTATTTTTACAACCACTTTTATGTCGCGGAATAGAGCAGCACGGTAGCTCGCGAGGCTCATAACCTCGAGGTCATAGGTTCAAATCCTGTTTCCGCAACCAGTTAAACACACCAATCTTCTTTCTCAATACTTTGCTTACAATCTCTCAAGTACTACCCAAGATTACGATTATTGAATTTTAAAACACAATTCTGGAACTCATGCGCACAATACAAATATTATAAACAATTTTCATGATAAACAACCAATATGATATTAAATATCTATTTATATATTTTTATCACACATCTCATTTTTATTTCTTCTTTTTTCTTGCGGCACTATAAAATGTAAAAAATCACTTATATTACTACCATTTACATACAATAAAATAATTAAAAACCAAATTGCCAGCACTTATTCCGGCTAGTTATATATATTTTTTACTTATATATCAAAATTATTAAATATTAATTTATAACATTTCAAACTAGTTTTTAATTATAAATATTTAATTTTAAAAGTTTTTGTAAAGAATAAAACGGTAAGATACCACTTCAAAAATAACATTAAATCATATTCAATGACAATAAATTGTCCGAAGGAGAAGCTTTGTCACATCTAATTCTTGCACCAATTTCCGCAGAATCCCCTTGTGGTATCGATGCAAAATATGATGATACTTTTCTAGCGGTAGAGTGTGAAATCGATAAAGCCAACGCTTTGGTTGAGGGCTTGACTACCAATTGGCGTCTTGTCAGTGAACTCAGTGAATCACTCTTATGTAATCGAAGTAAAGATATTAAAGTGGCTTCATGGTGGGCATTTTCTCAATTTAAACTTAATGGATTTGAAGGGCTTGAATATTCTTTACGCACATTAAATGAATTAATAAATACATTTATTCAATCCCTATTCCCTCTCTCCAATCGTGTTAAATTCAATGCACTGCAATGGTTTGAAACGGCATTGATACCGTATTTAATCCAAGAGCGTCGTTTAACGCTTCCAAATCATCAATCTGATCTTTTTTTAGATCTATTTAAATCGTTTCAATCCTCAGTAATGTCAATGTGTGACGTAGACTCTCTTTTATTTAAAGAGGTGGTTCGTCTACTCGAAGAGGATAAAAAACTTAGAGACGAAAATACTAAAAAAGGTCTCACCCCAACTCAGCATTCCGATACTTCTTCCGATGAAATCACCTCCGATGCCGATGCGATCAAAATGCTCAATACCATCAAAAAGAACACCGAGATGCTCAGCCGATACTGGCGAAACAATGATATGAGTGATCTTCGTGCGCTGCGTATGACGAGAATGATTAGCTGGCTTGAGATTGATGGTCTTCCTGAATCTCAAAATTCAAAAACGATGTTAAATCCACCGAGCCTTGAACGTCTAGAAGAAATTGAGAATTTTGAAAAAGAAGGGAAGATCAAAGAAGCGTTTGAGATTGTTGAAAATCTCCTTTTACGCTCCCCTTTTTGGCTAGAGGGGCATTACAAATCGTATACGTTACTCGAATCTGTTCAACATACACAAGCCGCTCTAGAAACAAAAAATATGCTTATGAGCTTTATGAAATCCAATCAAGGAATTGGTGAACTCAATTTTCGTGATGGCACGCCGTTCGTACCATCTGAACTCAAAACATGGATGAATGAAGATATTTTAATGGAGGGGTTACATCCCCTCACCGGGGGTGAAAAAGAGAATGGGAAATACGATCATGTAAGAGAGAGTTGTTTTGCCCTCTTGAAGAAAAAGGAGCCGAAAGGGGCGATGGATCTTTTACAACGCTCCTACCAGAATGCAGCAACAAGAGAAGAGCAGTTTCAATGGCGTCTGTTACATGCAGAGATTTCAGTTGAAGCTCTGAAACCACAAATGGCAATTGCTTTAATCGAAGAACTCGAAAAAGATATCACACACTATCGTCTCGAAGAGTGGCAACCTGAGCTTGCAGGGGAAGTATACAAACTGTTACTCAATTCGTTCAACCGTACTCAACTCGATCATACACGATTAGAGAGTGCTTACCAAGGGCTTTGCCGGACCAATCCAGTTGAGGCTATCGACATCAAATTTTAAAAGGAGTCAACATGAACAAACAGTCCGAATCACCAAAAGAGAGAATTAACGTCACCTATAAACCGGCGACGGGAGATCAATCCGAAGAGATCGAAATACCGTACAAAATTACCGTATTAGGGGAATTCAACCCTAATGAAGAGAAAAAACCGGTTGAACAAAAAAAGGTGGTCAAAGTCAACAAACAAAATTTTAACGATGTTCTGAAAAATCAGAATTTATCCTTGGAATTTACCGTACCTAATCGCATGGCGGATGAAGCAAGTGATATGACGATCAATTTGTCTATCGAAAGTATGAAAGACTTTTCACCAGAAAATATCGTTGAAAATGTTGCCGAAATGAAAAAACTCATGCAGCTTCGCCAATCACTGATTGCATTAAAAGGTCCACTTGGAAATGTTCCAGCATTCCGTAAAGCGATTGAAAACGCTATTTCGGATGAAACTGAACGTCAAAAACTTCTTGATGAATTAACATCAACACACTAAAGGATAGACACGCATGACTACGCAATTAAGAGAACAATCATTTGCCCCCGAGTTTAGTGGCAATCTTTTAGACAATATTATTGCAGAGACCAATCTTACGCGCGAAGATGAAACCTACAGTGTTGTCAAAAATGGTGTCGGTGCATTAATCCAAGAACTTTTGAAAGCGGGTAATTCTGAAGAAAAAGTGAACAAGTCCATCGTTGATCGGATGATCGCACAAATTGATGCAAAAATCAGTACTCAAATGGACGCTATTCTGCATCATGAGCAGTTTCAAGCACTTGAGTCTAAATGGCGCGGGCTTTACATGCTCGTAGAGCGAACAGACTTTAGAAGCAATATCTTGATGGAGTTTATTAACGTTTCCAAAGAAGAGTTGTTAGACGATTTCGAAGAGTGTCTCGACATCACCCAATCGGGTCTTTACAAACACATTTACAGTGCAGGATATGGGCAATTTGGTGGAGAACCGGTGGGAACTATTATCGCCGATTATCAACTCTCACCTTCAAATGTTGATATTAAATTTCTGGGCAAAGTAGCATCAATCGCTGCAATGAGTCATGCTCCGTTTATCGCAGCGGCAGGACCGAAATTTTTTGGTTTGGAGAGTTTTGAAGGGTTACCGGATCTTAAAGATCTTCAAGACGTAATGGGCTCACCGCAATTTGCCGGATGGAGAGGATTCAGAGAGACCAATGAAGATGCACGTTATGTCGGTTTGACACTCCCGCGCTTTTTATTGCGTGCCCCGTATGATCCTGAAAACAATCCTGTTGCCAAGTTTGTTTACAAAGAAAACGTATCCGACAACCACGAATCGTATCTGTGGGGTAATACAGTCTATGCATTTGCGAGTGCTCTCACAAACAGTTTTGCACAATACCGATGGTGTACCAATATTATCGGACCGAGCAGCGGCGGTGCAATTACCGACCTTCCTGTACACGCATTCGAAAGCATGGGTGATATGGAGATGAAAATCCCAACCGAAGTATTGGTTTCTGATCGTCGCGAATATGAACTTTCTGAGCAAGGATTCATCCCCCTTACAATGCGTAAAGGGAGTAATAACGCGGCATTTTTCGCAGCAAATTCGGCTCAAGCACCCAAACTGTTTGCCAATACACCAGAGGGAAAAGAGGCCGAACTCAATTATAAACTGGGAACACAACTCCCCTATCTTTATGCCATTACTCGGATGTCTCATTACATCAAAGTGCTGCAGCGTGAGCACATCGGTACATGGCGTGAGCGCTCCGATTTGGAACGCGAGCTCAATCGATGGGTTAAACAATACATCGCCGACCAAGAAAATCCAAGTGCAGAGATTCGTAGCAAACGACCGTTTAAAAAAGCACAAATCCTCGTTGAAGATGTCGAAGGAAATCCGGGCTGGTATCGGGTCAAAATGTCTCTTCGTCCACATTTCAAATACATGGGTGCAAGTTTTGAACTCTCCCTCGTCGGTAAATTGGACAAGGAATAATAGATGGCATACAGAGGAAGTTTGTTTGAGAGATTATCCTCATCCGCGATGTATGTAAAAGCATCTAATGATGAAGAGGCGATGTACCAATCCATCGCCAATAATCTTTCACGAATTTTTTCTACCAATGCCGGATCGGCTGAAACAGTACACGACTATGGAAGACCTGATTTGAATAACATGCATCAAAGTCAAAAAGAGTCCATCGAAACCGTCGAAAAAAGTGCTGAGCTATGTATCCGAAAATATGAACCACGTCTCTATAACGCACGGGTCGGAATCTCACGTGAGCGTCTTGATGTGAATGAGATGAATGTTTATATCGAAGGATATTTACGACTCAACCGTGTTCAAAAAAAAGTGACATTCAAAGCAAATTTATTAGGCAACGGCGCGATTAAGGTTTTAAAAGATGACAATTAACGACTACTATCTTCATGAGCTCGGCTCATTACGAAAATTGGGAGAAGAGTTTGCTCTGCGCAATCCCGGTTTATCTCCTTATCTCGCGAAAGAGGGGCAAGACCCCGATGTTGAGCGGATGCTTGAGGGATTCTCTTTTTTAACAGGACGCTTGCGTCAACAACTTGATGAAGAACTCCCTGAAGTATCCCATAATCTTGCACAACTGTTATGGCCGAACTATATCCGCCCCGTCCCATCGTATTCGATTATAGCTTATGAGCCATTGCGAGAGCAAAGTGTTCCGCATGTCGTAGCACGCGAGACGGAAGTGTTAAGTGAACCAACCCGTGATGTGGTACAGTATAAATTTCGCACCTGCTACGATACGGTTGTTCATCCCATCGAACTACACCAAAGCAAATATTTCGTCCACGGCAGTAAAAGCCAGTTGGAGCTTGATTTTCAAATGAGTTGTAAAGGCTCATTAGAACTGTGTGAAATGGATAGTTTGCGACTCTATCTCAACGGCTCAAAATTTATTGCTAAAGAGCTCTATCTCTATTTTTTGCAGTACACTGAAACCATCGAAGTGGAAATTCTCGATTACCAAGAAGAGGTATTACGAACCATCCACCTCCCTAGCCGATCTATCACTCCGGTCGGATTCAATAGTGATTATCGGATGCTCCCTTATTCCCAAAATATTTTTGATGGATACATCGTTTTACAAGAGTATTTTGCCTATGAACAAAAGTTTCTCTTCCTCGACATCAACCATTTGGATAAAGCATTTGGGATTGAAAAAGAGATTCTCGAAAAAAGCCGCCATTTCAGATTGCGTTTTTATTTTTCCAAACGTTTGGGATCAGCTCAAACACTGAGTAAAGAAAATTTTGCCCTCTATTGCACACCGATTGTCAATTTATTTGAGGTTGATGCGATCCCGATTCGTAAAACTCCTCTCGAAGAAGAGTACCTCTTAAGTGCATCAGAGTTTGATCGAGAAGAGAGCGAAGTCTTTCTCGTTGACAGTGTCCGTGGGTGGATACCGAGCAAAAATTGTTATGAAGATTTTTTACCGTTCGAATCCTTCGATTACGGTGATCATGATGAATATTATTCCGTACGGGTTCGCCTCTCCGATAATTCTGAGCGAACCTACAGCTATATCCGTTTTGCCTCTTCGGATGGGTTGTTTGAAAAAGCGGATTACGCCAATGCGACCGTCTCAGTAAAACTGCTGTGTACCAACCGATCACTTCCCGCTACGTTGCCGTTGGGAGCGATTTGTGTCGCTGATCCCCATTCGAATGTTTCCCATCTGAAATTCAAAAATATCACGATTCCAACCGAGAGCTATCCGCCCCCAATCGGCAATGATTTTTTATGGAGAATTATCTCCAATATGTCATTGAACCATCTCTCACTTACCGATATAAAAATTTTGGGTGCCATTTTAAGCACTTACGATTTTTTAGGTGCACACGACATGAAAGTCAAAAAGAAAAATGAGCTTATGATTAAAGGGCTTGTATCCATCTCCCACCAAAAAGCAGAGATGATCTATCAAGGATTCCCGATACGAGGTATTCAAACCTATCTCGAAGTAGACGTGTCAAAATTTACCGGTATCGGAGAAGCTTATCTTTTTTGCAGCGTCTTAAACGACTTTTTTGCTCTCTACTGCAATCTGAACTCTTTCCATAAACTGGAAGTCAAAATGATCGATCACGATACCTTTAAATGGCCTCCAAAAATGGGCTATCAACCATTACTGTGAGTCTGTCCATGAGTACTGAAGAGATCAATCTAGCACTTCAAGAGATTGTTGCCCACGCAACGCTTCCTCAAGCGATACGGATATCAATGCAATATTTGCGTGAATATTATCCGAAAATGAGCAGTGATGAGCTCTATCATAAAATCTACTTTCGTGCCAATCCGAGTTTGGCATTCCAAAAATCGGATTTATCGGCGGCCATCTTGAAACGAAACAGTGATGGGATGTTTATTGAACTCACTCTCAACTTTTTGGCTGTTTTCGGAAGCTCATCACCGCTTCCCTCCCATTACAGCGAGATGATTCTCCAAAGTGCCGATTCTGACAATGTATTGCGTGACTATTTGGATATCTATAACCACCATCTACAAAAGCTGGTCTATCCGATTTGGATGAAATATCGCTATTACATCCATTATCAACACGATATGAGAGACCCTTTTTCCAAATACATGCTTTCCCTTTTGGGACTGTACCATGAACATAATGCTAAGACATCCCGATTGAACCTCCAAAAACTGATGCCCTATCTCGGTATTTTGAGTATGCGTCAAAAATCATCCGGGATGCTTTTACCTATTTTGAAACACTATCTCTCCGATAATGCGATTGAGATTGAGCAGTGTATTACCCACACCATCGCGATCCCCGCATGGCAACATTGCCATCTGGGAAGCGCGAACTGTTCACTGGGGAGTGATTTCCTCGCAGGAGAGTCGATCAAAAGCAAAAACAATAAGTTTCGTATTGTTTTAAAATCGGCGCAGTGGGATGATTTAATCGCCTACAGCGTACATGGGACAAAGATGGATGAAGTCAACGATTTAATCGATTTTATGCTGCAAGAGCCTCTCATATATGATGTTGCACTAAACGTACAAAACGATCAAATCATCCCCTGTTCCCTCTCCAACCCCGAGTGTGGGTACCTAGGGATCAACAGCGTCATAGGGACACCTGTGGAAAATTTAGAAGTGCTATTTACTTATCAAGGAGACAAATGAAACTCGATCTTAAAAAACTGGTGGAAACACTGGACCTCAATTCAAAACAAACCCTTCAAAATGCTGCACAGCGATGTATTGCACGCGGCGGCGGAGAGATTCTGATTGAAGATTTATTGTTTGTGTTGCTTGAAAATGAATACAGCGTATTCAATGCCCTCTTGAAACAATACACCATTGCTTCGGAGACAATGCTCAAAGTTTTGCAAAACGGTGTGAAAGTTCAACAAAGTGAGAGCAGCAGTCCTGTTTTCTCCCCCTCTTTGGTTCAATGGCTCGAAGATGCCTATATGTTCGCGAAATTAGAGATGGAACTAGGTGAAATCACCGAAGCGGCATTGTTGATTTCGATGCTTCAAAACAGTATCAAATACTCGAATGCTGCCTATTTTAAAGTCCTCGAAAAAATCGACGCTACCGAAGCGAGTGCTTTGATCCAAGGGTTGGTTAATGAAGCCTCCATCGTTAAAAATCCACCCTCTTCGAAAAAAGCTCAAACCCAATCCGATGATGAACTGGAAAAATATACGACGGACGTTACAGCTTTAGCGCGTGAGGGCAAAATTGATCCGGTATTGTGCCGTGATGACGAGATACGACAAGCCATCGATATTTTGTTACGCCGTCGTAAAAACAACCCCATTTTGGTGGGTGAAGCGGGGGTCGGTAAAACCGCAGTGGTTGAGGGGCTAGCACTCAAAATCATTAACGAAGAGGTTCCTGTACAGCTTTATGGTGCAAAACTCCTTTCACTCGATTTAGGGGTGATGCAAGCAGGTGCGAGCGTCAAAGGGGAATTTGAACGCCGATTGCAAGGGGTGATTAATGCCATCCGTTCAAGCACGCAATTTATTATTTTGTTTATCGATGAATCGCATACCTTGATCGGTGCAGGAGGAAACGAAGGGGGAAGTGACGCCGCCAACCTCCTTAAACCCGCACTCGCTCGCGGAGAGTTACGAACCATTGCTGCAACAACATGGCTTGAATACCGAAAATATTTTGAAAAAGATGCCGCCCTCTCACGCCGATTTCAAAAAATCAATCTCCTCGAACCAAATAATGAGGATGCCACTACGATTCTACGGGGTATTGCGTATAAATACGAGGAGGTACACGGTGTCTATATCGAAGATGCCGCACTCCAAGCCGCAGCATCTCTATCCGCTCGCTACATTACGGGAAGACAATTACCGGATAAAGCGATTGACGTATTGGATACGGCATGTGCCAATGTCAAAATCAGTAAAACTAACCGCCCCTACTCTCTCCAGCGGATCGAAACCGAGCAACTGCGTATTCAACAAGAGCTGGAATCCCTTCGTCGAGATGAAGCTAATGGGCTCAAAGATTATTCCAAACGGATAAAAGCACTCAATTTCGAGTTAAAACAACGGGATAAAGAGCTTAAAAAAGCGGAGAGTGAATACGATAAACAAAAAAAGCTGGTTGAAGAGATCATCAAACTGCGTACTTTAGGGAAAAAAGATGCCGCGGCAAAAGAGCATCAAAGATTGCTTGCGATGCAAGAAGAGTGCCGCTATATCTATGACAACGTTACAGCCGAGCAAGTTGCCGAAGTTATCGCCTCATGGACGGGGATTCCTCTAGGGAGCATGGTGCAAGAACAGGCTAAAAATGTCATGGTATTGCAAGAGAAAATGAAAGATCGTGTTATCGGTCAAGATCAGGCAATCGCCTATCTCAATACCTTTTTACAAATAGCTGCCGCAGGGTTAAAAAATGAAAATGCTCCTGCCGGTGTCTTTTTGCTCGTCGGTCCTAGCGGTGTCGGTAAAACGGAAACAGCCAGAGCCGTAGCCGACTTGTTGTACGGTGGAGAGCAGTTTTTAACCACGATCAATATGACCGAGTTCCAAGAAAAGCACACCGTCTCACGTCTAATCGGCTCACCTCCTGGATATGTCGGATACGGTGATGGCGGACAGCTAACCGATCCGGTACGTATCAAACCCTATTCGGTTGTATTGCTCGATGAGATAGAAAAGGCACACCCCGATATTCTAAACCTTTTCTACCAAATTTTTGACAAAGGGATTGTCAATGACGGTGAGGGGCGTGCGATCGATTTTAAAAATACGATCATTTTGATGACCTCTAATCTCGCAACCGAGGCGATTACACAAATATGCAACGATTACGACAACATCGAATTAGCGCCTCTCACCGAGGCGATACTGCCGATTTTGAGTGATTATCTAAAACCGGCACTCTTGGGACGGATGAATGTAATCCCCTACATGAACCTCTCACTCGAAGCACTCAAAGAGATCGCGGCATTGAAACTTCGTCGTATCGAAAAACAGCTCACTTCACGTGAGATTAGTTTCAAATACGATCAAAAGCTTCTCGATCATATCGTCACACTCAGCAACGCGACCGATACGGGGGCACGGAACATTGAGCTTATCATCAATAGCAACCTCATGCCGAAACTCTCCCAGAAAATTTTAGAGTGCAGCATTGAAAATACCTCACTGAGTTCACTCCGTATCACGATGAATGATGCGAATGAAATTGTAATCAAAGGAGCATAAGATGAAAGCAATTACCACACTATTCATGATCTCACTGTTGGGAATTATGTTTATCGGGTGTTCAGGAAGCATAGAGCAATACAAACCTCTTTATCAAGTAAAACCTGACAAAAAAACACTCAAAAGCGGAGAATAAAATGGAGCTCATTTTAGATGTAATTAAAAACGGAAAAAACCGTTCTATTCACAAAAGTTTGCGATTCGACAAAAAAGATGGAGTCATCGGGCGAAGCAGTGATGTTGATTATCAGCTAACCGATCCTCAAAACTATATTTCAGGACGACATGTTTACGTTGAATACAAATATGGGCAATACTATCTGCGTGATGAAAGCAGTAACGGGACATTTTTAAAACACCCCTATAAAAAACTCTCCAAAGGGGTATCTCATCCGATCAGTGCTTCTGAAATCTACATTATCGGTGATCACGAGCTCCAAGTACGCTTTAGTGACAATGAGTATACGGATGATTACATCGTAGGAAGTTTCACCAACGAACCTGAGCCACTTGATGCGATTCATGAACTGATACCGGATGATGATTTTTTATTCGATGATCCGATTGATACACGAGATGAGATCGAGCATGAAAGCAAAAGCGCTCCTCACATCGATGTCCTTAGTATCCTTGATGAACGAAGCAAAGTTGAATTAATCATCGAAGAGGATGAAGAGTCTGATGATAGCCGCATCCTTGTATCCGAAGGGCGCAGAGAGCTTTTTGATGAACATATCGAAGTGCCAACCTATGCCACGCATCAACCGAAAAAACAAACGCCAAATATCATAGTAGATGATAGCCTATCCCAATCACTCCGTATTTTGGAGGAAAAACTAGGTATCCAAATCATTAATTTGAGTCACCAAGAGCGCGATACACTTATGCATGAACTCTCCGATGTCATTATAACCGCTCTAGAGGGGCTTCGAAATTCTCTCTACATAAAAGATAAAACAAAACAAGATCTTCGTTTGGGAATGTTGCCGATGGAGTCCCAAGAGAGTAACCCAGTTAAACTCGGTAAATCAGCTACCCAACTCTTACAAGATGAAAAAGTCGGTGGACGTCTAGGCCTCATCAAACTCTCCAATGCACTCGCAAAATCGTTTAGCGAATTAGACTCTCATACGATAGCACTGCACGGTGCATCCAAAAATCTTATGAACATCGCCATCGCTAATTTTGCCCCTAAAAGTTTGGAATATAAATTTGAATCGATGGGAACATTACGCGGACCGATGCCGCGTGCATGTCAAATATGGAAATCGTACACTCAAATGTTCGATCGCCTCAATGATGACCCCGAATCAGGGGTAGAAATGTTGGCTCCACACTTTACCAAAGAGTATGAAAAAGTCGCTTTTAGCCTCAGCTTGTCAGCTAATCATACCCCTCAAATACACTAGGAGAAAGAGATGAAAATTTTATTTCGAGTCATACCCCTCATTATGATTGCTCTGCTTATGAGCAATTGTGCGGACAAACCTACCCATTTGGAACTGGTAGTGAAATCAGGTACTAGATTAAATCCGAACAAAAATGATATTCCATCACCGTTGATGCTCAATTTCTACGAGCTTAAAACAGCCGATCAATTCACGAAACTCGATTTTTGGGCACTCAGTGACGAAGCGAAAAAACGTCTTGATAGTGACTTAATCTCCCAATCCAAACATGTAATTATCCCGAGTGAAGAGCAAAATTACAAAATTTTATTTGATGAAAACACCAAATATTTCGGTGTAGTCGGAAGTTTTAGAAATATTGATTCCAATGCGACATGGCGTCTACTTAAACCGCTAAAAATGAAAAAATACAACCATCTAGAAATTTTTATCGACAATAACACTATCAAGGAAATCGAACAATGACAAACAGTGTCGTATGGAGAGAGGGATTATTTATCCGTCCCCAACATTTTCAACAAAATGATCGCTATTTCGAATATGAGCTTAGAACACGGACAACAGAATCAAATCCCAATCAATGGGGCCTATTTGAACTCGACATCGATGTGCAGTTTCTCAATTCCGGTAAATTCGTGATCAATCGTGCCTATGGAATCATGCCCGATGGGACATTGGTTGATCTAACGATTAAATCCCATGGATTGATTTTAGATATCACTCCACACGATGCCGGAAAACTGATTTATCTCTCGCTTCCTCTGAATATGCATCATGCCGATACGATATCGTTCGAAGAAGATATCAAGCCGACACGTAAAATAGCACGTCGAGAAAGCGATGTTCCTAATATTAACGTAGGTGAAAACTCAAATGCCGAGCTGTTGCTGGCTCAGCACAATTTTCGTTTGCTTCGTGAAGAGGAACTCAACGAAGGATATGGAATCATCCCCATTGCCCGTATCGGATCGGTATCTGCCAGCGGTTCCATCACCTTGGAAGATAATTTTGTCCCTACCTATCTGCATCTTCATCGCTGCCATTATCTCATCACCCAATTAAAAGAGATCATGAGTGTTCTTAATTTCCGAATGATCAAACTCTCCGAAAAACTGAGCGATGTCACGATTCAAGCCGCTGAGCTTGGTGACTATCTCCTCTTACAACTTTTAAACCGTTTTCATAGCCGATTTCATTTTTATCTCTCCCAAGAGAGAATTCATCCACAAAATTTATTTCTAGAACTCAGTTCTTTGGCGGCTGAATTATCGGTATTTATGAAAAAAGAGAGACGGCTGATTCGAGAATACAACTACGATCATGATGATCAAAAAGAGAGCTTTGTGCTGTTGTACAATGAGCTTAAAAACATGCTCAGTATGGTTTTAGAACAAAACAGCCTCAAACTTCCGATTGAACAACGAAAATACGGTATTTTTGTCGCGAAAATTGAAGACAAATCTCTCATAGAATCCGGGGCATTCGTTCTCGCAGTCAGTGCTGACATCTCCACCGAAAAAGTTAAAAAATTGCTGATGGACAACCTAAAAATCGGTACCATCGAAACCATTCGTGATTTGGTTAACTATCATCTCGGCGGATTTAAAGTCAAACCGTTACCGGCTGCTCCTCGCCAAATACCGTATCGTGTTAATCATATCTATTTGAAAATTGAACTAACCGCAGATGAGAAAAAGACTTTACAAAGCTCCGGCGGTATGGCTTTCCACCTGAGCGGTGAAATCGAAGGTATCGAGTATACCTTATGGGCAATTCGAAATAATAAAGAATCATGAAAGGGATCAGATGAACGGAACGGATAATAAAACGGTACTACTCCCCTCCTCTGAGTCGGAGAACCGATTAACGGGTTTTACCTCTCCAGCCAAAGCGAACGAGGGATTTACCAAAATGGCAAAATCGCCAATGCCGCAACAATCGTATAATACCTTTTTCCAAGAACATGACCCCCATTTCGTTCAGGGAAATAATCCGTTTATAACGTTGGCTACACCCCTATTTAAGCACATGGACATCCTGCTTCATACCTATGATGTAGGAGATGTAGGAGCCGTTCACACCCTCTTACTCCAAGAGGTTGAAGCATTTAGTCAAAATGCTGCGAAACAAAACCTTGATCCCTCTCAAGTATCGGTCACACGTTACCTTCTGTGTACGTTTTTGGATGAGTTGATTTGCACCACCTACTGGGGGAAAGACAATGATTGGGCTCATGGAAGCTTACTCAGCCATTTTTATCGTGAGACGTATGGCGGAGAAAAGTTTTTCCAACTCCTTACAAAACTTTTGGCTTCACCCGCCAACAATATCCATTTGCTCGAATTTATGTATGTTTGTATCTCTTTAGGCTTTGAGGGGAAATACCGAATCCAAACCAAAGGGAAAATGGAGCTTGAATCGATACGGGACAATCTCTACAAGCAAATCAAAACGGTACACGGCAGACAGAGTAAAAAGTTCTATACCGATCAGAGCATCTCATCCAAACAACACCATTTCTTTTATAAAGCATCGTACGCAGCACTCACCCTTGGCAGTGCAATCGTTTTGGCTGTAATTTATACGATTTTTACCCTAACACTAAACACACAAGAAAATGAGCTCATCCCTACCGTACACCATGAGATTACGGATATTAAACAACACCAGTTCGCCGCAAAGGACATCAATGGATCGATTTAACCGCATAAAGCTTTTTAAAAGCACCCGTTTTTGGGTTTTAGTCGCAGCATTTTTTCTCTCTTTGATTGTTATCTTTTTGAGTGATGATATGTTTGATTCTTTTACGTCGCTCACGCTACGTCTTTTGATCGGTTTTTCAATCTTTTTTGGAACCGTTATGGTTATTTTGCTCCTAAAATTGTATGGCAAACAAGAGACTCCCGAAGAAAAACAAGAGCAAAAACTCCTACGTGACAAAGAGAAAGCCAACGAAGACATTGTCAACAGCAAAGTCTCCGATCTCAAAATCCATTTTTCCGAAGCGACGAAAATCATTAAAAATTCAAGTATCTACAATAATCGTGATACCAGCTATGAGTTACCGTGGTATCTGGTAGTAGGGAGCGAAAAAGAGGGAAAAACTTCTTTGCTTGAATCCTCAGGACTCGATTTTCCCCTGAATGTCGATTATCAACAGCGTAGTGTTTTGGAGGCGGGATCAACACAATCGTTTCAATGGTATTTTGCAGAGCATGCTATTTTCGTCGATATGCCGGGAAAATTTATTACTCAAGAAGCGGGATCCGTCGATCAGGGTGTTTGGAAAGCATTTTTACACCTCTTTAAAAAGAAACGGTGGAAACGTCCCATTAACGGTATTATCTTAACCCTCAGCATTGAGACTCTTATGGGAAAAAACGAAATTGAACTCGAGCACTACGTAAAAGGGTTAAGAGACCGATTTGATGAGCTTTCCAGTGCTTTTACCTCTTCAATCCCGATCTATCTGTTTGTAACCAAAACCGATAAAATTTCGGGATTTAGTGAGTATTTCTCGACTCTAAGCGATGCCGAAAAAGATGAAATCCTCGGCATGACATTCGATGATACTAAAAACATCGACAGCACTGTTGTCCAACCTGAATTTGATGCGTTGATAAAACGCTTAGACGATTCAATACTCGATCGTATGCACCAAGAGTGGGATACGGCCGCGCGGTCTAAAATTTTATTTTTCTGCGATGAGTTTTCATTGGTTTTTGAGAAGCTGAAAATGTTCATCGATATGGGATTTGCACAAACACGTTACCGTGCCCCGCTAATGCTCAGAGGGATCTATTTTAGCAGTGTCATGGGTAATGCAACCCCATCGTATAACCACGATTCTTCTGGGACACTTTCACAAATAGGCTCTCTCAAAGGGCTATTTATCCGTAAAGTTTTAAACGAGGTCATCTTTCGTGAATCCCATATTATCAAGATGGATTCCACTACCCTTACCAAACAAAAAATACGTCAATACGTCGGGGTTATTGTTGCACTGATGCTGGTTGCTTGTATCAGTCTCGTTTGGTTCTTGGACTATAATCAACACACAAAAACCATCGATTCGTTAAACCAACAAATACGGCAATTCGAAGAAAGACGTACCGCTTTAGCGGATAATGATGACTTTGAGCACCATTTAGCACTTTTAAATACCCTCTACTCGATCAAAACAACCGATAGTGATGCATCATCGAGCCGTTTTTGGAAATTATCTTTCTTTAAAGTAGAGGAGAGAGAAGCAAAAATTGATGAGCTCTATTATGCCTATCTGGAAAAACTTCTCCTGCCTCAAACAGCCACCGTACTTGAGTCTCAGATGTTAGCGCATTTGGAGAGTTATGATCTAACATGGGAAAATACAAAAGCCTACCTCATGCTCAACAAAGAAGATAAACGTAACAATCGCTTTTTAGAGCTGTGGATGGAAAAACTATGGGCATTACAATATCCGGGTGACACGGAACGTCAAAAGCTCCTTGTGGGTCATTGGAAACGGCTTCTTGCACATGGATTTAAACCGTATGAAATCAATCCGAATTCCGTACAAATTGCCCGCAACAAACTCGCAGGATTTGGTCAAGAAGCGCTACTCTACAAACAGATCAAAGATAAAGCCCAAGAGATGAATCTCAAAGAGTTCCAATTTGCAAAAGGGATGGGAGCCAATGCCCAACTCTTTGTGGGTAACGACTATATCATTCCCGGCTTTTATACCAAAGAGGGGTACCAAAAAATATTTACCCTCGATTCGAAAACATTGTTAAAAGAGATTATTCGATTGAACTGGGTTCTAGGCTACTCAACCGAACTCAAAGATAGCGAATTAGACGTCGTTTATGCCAAAATCCAAAATTACTATTTTGCCGATTACAAACAAATTTGGATGGAAGCCTTAAATACCCTACAAATACGCTCGGATATGTCACCGGAAGAGATGAAAATTTTGACTTCCCAAGACTCCCCGATCATCGCTATTCTTAAAGGTTTGAAGCATAACACCGAAATTTATTCGATCAGTGAACTTGTTGAGAAAAAAGCGATGGCAAAATACGCGACCAAATCGGGAAATACTGCTACGATCGTCTCCTCCGATCAGGCTAAAAATATCATTCCTGATGCATCCGTAAAAACAATTCGTGATTTCTTCAAACCCTACCACCAGCTTTTAACCGAAGATGGAGTAGCCGGTGCGACACTTCAAGCAGAAATGACTCGCCTTGAAAATGCTGCTGGTTCTTCAGCTTCATCGGCCTCGTCCGGTTCGCCGACAGACGCATTTAATGCGGTTATCAGTCGCGCAAACGGTCAAGGTATGGCGATGAGTTCGGAAGTAAGCCCGCTACCCTCTCCTGTAAGCCGATGGTTGCCTCGTTCGATGAACGGTTTAGGCAAATTAATGGCACAGGGAAAACAACATATCAACCAACAATTTATGGCTGAGGTTTACCCGTTCTATAAAAACAAATTAGCGAATAAATATCCCTTTAATCCTAAAGCGACTACCGATGTCGCACTGAGCGATTTTGAAGAATTTTTCAGAACCGACGGAATTCTCGATCGGTTTCAAAGTGAATATGTAAACCCATTTGTAAACCTTAACCCGGTAGGACGCGGTTATCAGGTAAAGCGTATTGACGGTGCAGCTATGTCGATCGATCCAAAACTGATAGAGTCTCTCTTTGTAGCAAGAGATATTCGTAGAATGTTTTTTGCCCGTGGTGATATGCTGGGAACCTCGCTTTATATCAAACCAAACGTCTTGGGTAAAAATCTCGGCAGTATGTCATTGCGCTATGATGACAGTTATATCGTCTATGAACATGGCCCGATTAAAGCACGCAAAGTATCATGGCCGGCTCAAAGCGGAAATGCTGACGCACAATTTCAACTACTAGATTTGGATAACAATTCTGTTGCATCGTTAGCTAATGAGGGTGAATGGGGTCTATTCAAACTCCTAAGTCGTATGAAAACAACGCTCAACGGTGCAGATACCCTCACCGTTGAATACATCAACAACGATTACAGAGGTTCCTTTATCCTAAACGGTTCTGCGGTAAAAGCGTTAAGTCCAGAGAGTCCGATCCGAAAATTTACCTTAAGAGAGCGGATGTAAGGTGAAAAAAAGCTATTACGCTACCCATCCTGGGCATGTAAGACAAAACAACGAAGATTCATTTTATGTCAGTGATGATCGTGCACTGTGGATTGTATGCGATGGGATGGGTGGGCATCAAGAAGGGAATTTTGCGAGTCATTTGGTAACCGATATTTTCGAGCAAATGCAGATGAGCGGCAGTTTTGATAACAAAATCGAGGCGATCAAATCACAAATCTATAATATCCACATGATCCTCAAAAAGAAAGTGCAAAAAATCGGCCACAATGCCGTTATCGGTACGACACTTGTTTTACTCCACATCGAAGGGAACAAAGGTGTCTCGATCCATGCAGGTGATAGCCGATGTTACCTGTTACGAGAGGGAAAACTCTCACTAGTCACGCTCGATCATGCGAGAGAAATTGAAACAGCCAATGGTATGCGAAAGGTATTAACCAATGCCCTATCGGCACCCGCCGATCTCTCCTTGGAGGTAAAAAAATTCAAAGTAGAGGAAGGGGACGTTTTTCTCTTGTGCACCGATGGTTTGTATGACAATGTAACCCCTGAATTTATCAAAGACGCGCTAAGCTGTAATCTTCTACAAATCGGTCTCGATATGCTGATTTCATCGGTATTATCCAAAGAAGCGAATGATAATCTTACTGCAGTAATCGTTGAAGTTTAGAGGATCAAAATGACAACGTATGATGATTTGATTAAAAGTTTAGACCTTCCTCCACCTCCCTCCCCTATGCGTATTACCCAAATAGAAAAAAGCTTAAATAACCGCTACACACTGGGTAAAAAAATCGGGACAGGTGGTCTCAGTGTCGTGTATGAAGCCCGGGATGACTATTCAGAGTATTACGGCGATGAGCGAGAACTGGCCATCAAACTACCATTGGAGCATTTATCAACGAAAAGTGATATCGATGCCTTTATGTATGCCGAATATTCACATCTATCACGGTTGTCACACCCAAATATAGTAAAAGTTATGGATTTTGGCATTGACACAGAACTCAATATCCCTTATATAGTTTTAGAACATATGAACGGAAAACTCTTGAGCGAGATCCCATTATTTGAGTGGAAAAGAGGAGATATCACCAAACTGTTTTACTCATTTTTACATACCATCGAATATCTCCATGCTAACAATATTGTTCATGCCGATATTAATCCCACCAATCTTATGATATTGGAAGATCGGACCATCCGTCTATTTGACTTTGGAATATCAATAAATAATAATAAACAGCATTTATTTGAACTAGACTATAAAAACATAAAAGCGTTCAATCCAATGTATGCTGCACCTGAAGTATTAGATGGTCAGATTCCGAATCAAAAAAGTGATCTATTTTCATTTGCAGTCATATTTTTTGAACTTTATACCGGAAAACTACCCTATCAAAAAAGCTCTATAGAACTCTATAATAACGCGATTTCAAAAAAAGTTTTTGATCAGATCCCGTATTTATTGAGAACATGGTTAAAAAATAGTTTGAATCCAAATCCACTAAACAGACCTTCTTCATTACCTTTTATTATAAATCTATATAAAACATTCAAAAATAACAGTTTTAATTAGAATAACATATAATATTTTTAGTTTTAATTAATTTTATGTCGATACAATATCTCGTTAATTAATATTAGATAAGGAGTCAAAATGAACAATCCCGTGTTTATTTCTATCAAAGGAAGCACACAAGGTCTTATTACTGAAGGTGCTTTTACACCGGAATCTGTCGGAAACGTATACCAAGACGGTCACCAAAATGAAACGCTTGTAAAAGGCTTTTCACACAACATCAAAATCCCACGCGATCCAAATTCGGGTCAACCATCTGGTCAACGTTCACATCAACCGATGGTTGTTACAAAACTGTTTGATAAATCATCACCACTACTTTACAATGCACTTACTAAAGGTGAAACATTGACCAATGTTGAGCTTAAATGGTACCGCACAAGCTATACCGGAAAACCAGAACACTATTTCAGTGTTGTACTCGAAGATGCGGTTATCGTTGATATCCAAGCATCTATGGATTCTGAATTAGGTTTAACGGTTACGGATGTTGCACCTTTGGAAAATGTATCGTTTGCATACCGCAAAATCACATGGAGACATGAAACGGCAAGTACATCAGGTGAAGATGACTGGCGTATCGGCGTTGGCAAAAACGCCTAAACGATAGAGCTTCGGCTCTATTCAATCACATTCTAAAAATTTAGTATAAAAATTACCCTCCCTATAGTAAACGTAATTTTTCTAATAAAGTTTCAGAGGCTTGCATATGACCCCCAATCTCACTACCGCTGCGACCTTACTAAGCACTCTCTTAGGGGCAAATTCCCTCATTAACCGCAGAGTGAACTGCCGAGTAAGACTCAAAGGCTACAGCACTGCATCTTCACTATCGTTGGTGGATAGCTACAGCGTATTAGAGCTAGAGGGAGAGAGTGCCGTATCACGAGGGTATCGCTACAATCTACTCTTCGTCTCGGATGAGAACATTGCGGTAGAAGCGATAGCCGATACCGAAGTAGAAGTGAGTCTCAAAGATGAGATAAGCCCTTTGAACTCTACGACTATCCATGGACGAGTCTCTATGGCACAAGAAGCAGGAAGTGTTGGACGCAAACAGCTTTATCGCATTGAGGTTGTCTCTCCTCTTTATTATCTCTCACTCAATCGTCGATATGAGATTTTTCAAGATAAAAACGTCCTCGACATCATCACTGAGATCATTGGACGCTATGAGGCACTGCTCCATCTCAGCCTTAGTGTTAAAGCCGATGCTCTGCGTTACAGTATTCGTCATACCTGCACCCAGTATGCCCAAAGCGATTATGAGTTTATCACCATGTTGTGTGAAGAAGAGGGATTGGTATTACTGATAGACTCTTCCTCTTCTAATCCCTATAATCTCACCTTGTGTGAGCTGAGTGAACATGCACTGGGTACAGAACCTATAGAGTGTACGTATAATACGACAAAACGCTTTGAGCCCTCATCACAGGTACACGATTATTATGATCCTCTCAAACCCTCTTTGGATATGAGTGTTACGAAACTCTCTAAATCGATCGAACCTCTAAAAGACAATACCTACAGTGCTCAACTGCGTAATGATCTTAAACTCTATACGCAGCATGATCGTTTAGAGACCTTTGAGGGTTCTCTCTCTAAAGATCTAAACCGTTACACTGCGTTGGAATCTGAGCGCTCCTATGTCTCAGGATTTAGCGTAGTGGGGAGCAGTGATGAGCTCTCTATGAGAGAGGGAATCCGAGTAACCCTTAATGATACCAAGGTATTTAAACGCGATGAAGTGATTATCCTCTCATGTCGCTATAGCGGCTCGTTTCCGAATGCTCTTGATGAACTCATCAACACTGAAGAAGAGGAGAGTGCTCAGTACTCTGTTACGTTTAGCTCAATCCCCTCTTCTATCGTCTACCGACCTCCCTACACCATCACCAAACCACGTATCGAGGGAGTCCATACTGCCATCGTCTCCAAAGGTGATAAGGAGACTACCAAAGGTGCCAATGAGATAGACGTAAATGAAAAGGGAGAGATCAGAGTCATCATGCACTTTGATCCCAAATACCCTACCAGTATTTATGTTCCTCTTAATACCCTTTATGCAGGGGATCACTACGGTATGCGCTTTCTCCCTCGTGTTAACTCTGAAGTGCTCATCAGCTACATCAACGGTAACATTGATCGTCCCATTATTATCGGTATGCTCCACAATGGAGAGAACAAGATCCCTTATGATCTTCCATCAACAAAAACGCAAAGTTATATCAAGACTCAAACTACTCCTCAGTACAAAGAGAGTGAGGGGTACAACGAAATCCTTTTTGAAGATGCTCAGAACAATGAAGAGTTCAATATGCGAGCACAAAAGGATTACAGCCTCTTAGTCCTCCATGATGCAACGGAACATATCCAGCATGATCGCAGTGAGACGGTGGATAATAACGAAGACGTTACCATCCACGGCTATAGAACCGAGAGAGTCAACAAAAGCAAAACCGAAACCATTGATATCGCTAAAGCCCTTACTATCGGTGCTGGATATCAAGTAAGCGTTGGGGCTAGTAAAAATGAGACGGTGGGGATGACCTTTACCGAAGAGGTAGGTGTGTTAAAGCATACGATTGTGGGGGAGAAATATCAGATTATGGTCGGTAAAAGCCATATTACCTTTTATGCCAATGGTGAGATTATCATTGAAGGGGAAAATATTGATTTCACGGGGATGGAACATATTGAGATCATTGCGCCGAAGGTGTATATCAACGGTGCTGAAAAAGGCAATGATGAAATGTATGTGATCAAAGACCAACAAGGTAATCCTATTGCTAATTTTGCGTACAAAATTGTTATCGGTAACGGTCCTGCTATTTACGGTCATACGAATGATAAAGGTGAAACCGAACGTATCCATAGCGGTGCAAGAACAGCAGCATTAACAATTACAGCTGATGATCGTATCAAATGAAGAAGGGACACTAATGGGAGAAGATTTAGAATTATTGTGTAAACCGAAAGCATTGAGTAAAGACAAAACAAATCTAACCGATGGATCATCTGTCGAAGTACAAATCAAATCATTTATTATTAATGTCTTTTTTGACGGTACTTGGAACAATATGGAGAACAATAATATATATCGAGGTTTAAATCCAGAATATCAATTTGACAAAGATCCACTAAAAGCCTACGAACAAAAAAAGAGTCTCAACATAGCACAACAAGATAAACAGCCATCTAAAATCAACATACACGATAACCTGAGCTACCACCGTGAAGCGACGACGGTCGAATGGCTATATAAAGGATTTGAGCCAAAAAATGATAATTCTGCCGGCAACATCGCCGTGTATGTTGAAGGGACAGGAACGCTAGACAAAGATACCGATGGAGCATTTGCCGCAGGGTCTGGATGGGGAAGTAAAAGAGGGTTTGACGCCAAAGCCAAACGAGCTTTTGACTATATCGCTCAAAAGTTAAAAGAAACAAAAAAAGAAAAAACAACTTTTGATCTTTTACAGATTAATATCTACGGCTTCAGCCGGGGAGCGGCATCGGCACGCTACTTTTCCAACCTGATCCGCGAGACATATGAGGATTCAAAAACGAAAAAAAAATGTTATATGAGCGATCGATTTGGATTTAATACACCATTGCAACCGTGTCAGGTGCAAATCGGGTTTATCGGTATTTTTGATACGGTAGTATCGGTAGGACTAAAACAAGACAATGACGCCAAAGAGTGGAAACAAGAGATAACTCAGCCAAATCCAAGTGGAGCTGTACCTGAACCGCCTAAAAGCTACAAAGTTGTCCATATTGCTGCTTCCAATGAAGCCCGTACTTTTTTTTCACTCTATGATATCCATAGCAGTATGGAAAAAGGGTATGGCGTAGAGTTTCGTATCCCAGGATGCCACACTGATATAGGTGGAGGGCTCGGAGTAGGTGAAGAAATCGTCGATGGTAAAGTAGTAATCGCTGGTAAAAACGAAGTGGTTCGCTATGTTCGTGAGCACCATCAGGGTGAAGTAACACCCCAAGAGCGAAACCATTTCAATAGTGAAGGGGATCATGATGTTGGAAAATTTTGGTTATTTGACAATGTTCTTACACGACTTCTTCGTCAAAAGGCCAATGCGTCTAAAGTAGATGCTACACTTTTAGCACAAGCTCTTATAGATGAAGGGTATTATGAACAAAGTGAATACATCACTCAGATAACTGACCTTCCAGAATACAAAGCCAACCTTGAAGGAAGTAGACTATATCTAATCGATAACTCTTATGAATCCTTTAATGAGGTTAGCCTAACTTCCCAAATAACGGATCGTACATTGTGGGGGTATCGTCAACAACTCAACAGTGGCTATCCTAGAGTATCGTGTCATTTGATGTACGAGTTTATCAAAAAATACAATGTTGATTACTTTTCCTTATTTTTAAATTATTTAGAGAGTCAGATTCCCGATAGCTTCTTACAGGGTATATTCGATGAGTTTAAAGGGGCTGCTTTATCTCATGATGATACATGTGTGGCTAATAGCAAGGGAGAGATAAAAGTGATCAAACCCTCCGACAAAACAAAAAGCCGTCAATTGTTCCAAAACTATCTCCACTGGTCGGGAGATGGAGAATGGATGGATGCACAGATATTTCAATGGGGTGAAGCGGTTCGAACCGTTCACCATGGATAAAGGGAAAATATGAGGGTTTATATCGGGCTATTTACAGCCTTTTTATTGTTTACGGGATGCACATCATCAACAGGAGACACTATGTTTAGAAAAAAAATGGAACTGCATACAACATTATCTAGTCCAAAAGGATATCCCATCGACATCGTACAAGGGTATAACGCGTATCGGGACGAAGAGGGAAATCTAATGGGGGGCTTTTTTGCCCCTAGGGTAAAAAGCGGCTGGGATGAACCAGAAGGTGCAGCAGGAGGACGAATGGACCGCTTTCCTCATCGTGTTCATCTATGTTGGTTTTCTAACGCTGAAAATCAGTTTTACCAACTCGATGCCGAACTTCCCGTCGAGAAGATGAAAGAACTTTACAAGGAAGGATTTCGTCTTGATTCCGCTGATACCGTCGATCATCTCCCTGTTGGCGCACATGTAACCTATGATGCTATCGGATTTATGATGGCACCCGGAGGCGGAGTCGTTGCCAAAATGATTGCAGAAGAAGCCAAAGAGATAGGGTACTTTAAAGCCAAAAAGATTGATATGCCATGGCACGTTTTTCAAAATGTACCTCTAGAAAGTGTGCCATCCGGTCATCGTGAAGAATGGGTGAACTCAGGCTTGAGTGAAAATCGTATCGGTAAAGAAGCCCGTGAAGAGATACTTGGGCATAAAATCCCCTTCGGCCTATGGGATGAAATATACCGCCGAACCTATCCATGGGAAATACGTATCTCACATCCCTTGGCACTTAAAAAATACTATATCGAGTTTGTTAATACCGAACGTTACCTAGTATGGGAAGATCAAGTTGAAAAAGAACGGCAACGTACTAGTGCACCAGTTCCGGCCTATCTTGGTGTCTACTTTATTACAGCAGAGCACAAACGGATGGTAGGTTTAGTTAAATTCGATTTGCGTAAAACTGCCAAACTCTTTGAGGAGTATTTTAGAAATAGTTCAGAACGTGCCCATCTGACCGTGACGGTGAGTGATGATCTAAAAAACGTTGAAGTAAAGCTAGTCAATTCTCAAAAAAGTTTGTTCATCCCTCATCGCCTATGGAGAGTCAGCGAACTGTATAAGGAAAATTGGGGCTTTGATTCAATGGACTAATTGTAAAAAATATCAACTATATAAATGAATAATGGAGACACTATGACCCCCAATCTCACTACCGCTGCGACCTTACTAAGCACTCTCTTAGGGGCA
>CAZKJU010000001.1:0-22161 GCA_964553185.1 uncultured Sulfuricurvum sp. | reverse complement strand
TCGGTGCTGGATATCAAGTAAGCGTTGGGGCTAGTAAAAATGAGACGGTGGGGATTAGCTCTACGGAACAAGTCGGAGCGATGAAATACACATTGGTCGGTAAACGCTACGAGTTGCAAGTCGGCGCAAGTTCTATGGTGATGAACGAAGACGGAACCATCATGATCCAAGGGAACAAAGTATCAATCGTTGGGAATGAACACGTCGAAATCAAAAGTAAATTGGTAGATATCAACTAATATGAGTTTAACCAATTACACCCCATTTCCTGCCGTTACATGGGAAAATACTGCCCAGACAGGTCAAACCTATATGAGTGCCGTGTGTCGCGTTAAGTATAAACTCGTATCTGACAATGAACGCGGAATATGGAGTCTCGCTCTAGATAGTGACCAAGGTGATTTGTTCGATGAAGATATCTTTTACGATGATAACACCAATGCTCAAATCCGTTATGGCTCCGATTATATCCCTTACAAACCGGGGACAGACATTATCATCAACGCTGTTGCTCAAGCCCCTGTTCCACTGCAGATGTGGGTTTGCAATGTCTCTCTACTAACTCCTAGTAACCACATATTAATCGATAAATCTTTACGAGTTTGGGGGGAGCGTTTTTGGAGATGCCAAAGCATTACCGGTATTTGGAGACTCGATAAAGAGGCAAAACCAACACAGAAAGTCCCAATCCAATACACCTACGCCTACGGTGGAGAGATAGAAATCCTAAAAGGCGAAACCAAAGAGGTTTTAGCACGAGAAGAGAATAACCCTATAGGGTGTGGAGTGTTGCACAAAAAACAAACCGAAAAAACAGTGCGTGCCCCTCAAATCGAGTCGCTAGAGTATCCCATCCAAAAAGCGTATCACCCCTACACACCACAGGGATTCGGATACATAAATCGTACTTGGGGACAACGACTCGTCTATGGCGGAACCTATGATGAGGATTGGTTGGAACATCATCACCCTCTTTTACCGAAAGATTTTGATGAACGCTTTTATCAAAGTGCCCACCCCGATATGATCGTTTCAGGCTATATCCCCAAAGGTTCAAAAATACGATTGACAAATCTCATGCGTGGAGAAAGCATTCAGAGCATCTATCTCCCCGATACAGATATATTCGCACGATTTCGTACGAATACGACCACCGCAGAAGTCACGATGAATATCGATACCGTATTGCTTGACATCGAATCTGACGAATGCAACGATCATCGTCTCTATGTGACATGGCGGTATCGCTACCCACGAGATGAAGAGATCCTAGAGAGCGCAATTTATACTAAAGAAGAGAATCATGGCTAAAAATTTCGGTGCACGCAAAAACAGCAAGTATAAGGTCATTAGTTCATCACCGAGTGTTAATAAAACACCTCGCGGACCATCTATCGTGGATGTCCCCTATGACGTACAACAAAACCTGAGTAAAGCAGATGCCGTATCTCCAAATGTATTTTTTAACAGTGATCCCGTCTATGTCAAAACCTCACACTCTACCAAGGTGACTGGAGATAAACAAGGCAGTAAAGGTGGAGTAAAATCAGGAACGGTTGAGGCGCAATCTGATCCGATCCAAGCAAGCCCAAGCGTATTCGTCAACGGTAAAGCGGTAGTACGGGTTGGCGATGTCCAACATATGCAAAACAAAAACACCGTCGGAAAAGTGACGACTTCACAAAGCGGTTCAGCCGCCCATATCACCGATGATGGAAAAATAGCTGCCCCAGCGGCACCCGAACCGATCCCGACACCGTATGCCAAAAACAAACCTACCAATAACTCCCGTTCCGGCTCTCTAGGCTCCCGAACCGGTTCCCCCGTCCTACTAAAAAGCGGAAAACTTTTCTACAGCATGAGCGATACCGACCTCATCGCCCCCATACCTTTTAGTCTTCGACGTATTTATATCAGCAGTGATTCGAATGGAATGTTCGGCAAAGGGTGGCAATATGCGTATGAGACACGCTTAGTTAGAAGCGACTCCTCTACCCTCAACCTCATGTTTACCGACGATCAAATGTTCCGTTTTACCTACAGCGAAAAAGGATTTATTGATAGTGACGATTTGGGTGCATCCCTTACTCTAATAAGCCCCCAAACTTTTTTGCTCGAATATTACAGCGACGCGCACACCGAACTCTACGTCAACGGCTATTTGAGCCAAATCAAAGATCGTAACGGCAATACACTTGAGCTGATCAGAGAAAGCAACGGACGATTAATCCGTATCACCTCTCTGAGCGCTCTATTCTCCTTTAACTACAACAAAGAGGGGTTTGTCTTTCAGATAACCGATCATGTCAGCCGTGTTTGGAACTACACCTACGATGAGCACCATAGATTGATCGAAGTGCATAATCCCATGGGGGGAATAACACGCTACGGGTATGGAAAAACGTTTTTAGAACAGATCATCGATCCTAGCGGGGTTGTGATCCTCAATGTAACGTATGACTCCAACGGACGCGTAGAGAGTTACCGTGAAGATGGGATAAGCTATTCCTATGCTTATTCTCCAAACCGCGTCATAAAAACAGATATTGCCGGAGATAAAACCTTTTACGGGATCGATAATTTCGGAGCCATCCGTGCGATCACCTATCCCGATGGAACAACGACGCGTGAAGAGTATCATGATGATACCTCCATCATTATCGACGAGGGTGGCAATACCCACATACAAGTATTCGATAAACGCCATCGCATCATCCGCGAAGTCCATCCCGACAAAAGCGTTGTCCTCTACAGCTACAAAGGAAACAACCCATACCCCACTATCATCAATCGTGAGGATAAAATCACTACCCATCTCTATGATGAGCGTTACAACCTCCTCAGTACAACCTATCCCGATGGAACAACCGAGAGCTACTCGTACGATGATCGCGGTAACCAAATCACCTTAATCGATCGTGCAGATGTCTCTACCTCGTATGGCTATAACGATTTAGGTCAGCGTATCCGTATCAGTGACGCTCTCGGTGGAATCACTCAGTATGTGTATGACGATCTAGGCAATAAGATGACCATTATCGATCCCGAAGAGCGCCTAACCCAGTTCGAGTACGACACACTCTCACGCCCGATCTCGATCACTGATAACGCCCAAAAAACGATTTTCTTTCATTACGACAAAGCGGGACGCAAAAGTGCTCTCATTGATCCGCTCGGAAACACTACCCGCTATCTCTATGATGAGAATGGATTTTTAAACCGCGAGATCGCCCCTAACGGCGGACAAAAGCATTATACGTATAACCGTGGACTCCTCATCTCCATCACCCGTGAAGACGGGGCGACCTATTCGTTTAGCTACGATAAAAAACGGCATCGCCTCTCTAAGAGCATCGGGGATAAAACCACCCACTACACTTACGATACCCTAGGCAATCTCCTCACCATCGATGATGGTATGAACACCGTAGAGTACGTCTATGACATCAATGCCAATATACTCTTAGAACGTCTAGGAGAAATGAGCGTATCGTATGCCTATAACGCCGATAGAACCAAACGCTTTATCGGATATGCGGATGTACACTATCGATTGGTACGTGATGAGAGCGGTAATCTGTCCGAAATCCGCAAAGGGCTAGAATCCTACGCGCTCAAATACGATTCGCTCGGAAATCAAACCACCCTCACCTATCCTAACCGCCTCACCCATAAGAGTCAATTCGATCCACTCGGCAGGATAGCGAAACGCTCATTTGGTGACAATGAAGATTTAACCTATCTCTACGATAAAAGCTCGCGTATCGTGATGAAAAACACAACCGCCTATCGCTATGACGAAGCAGGGAGAATCGCTGCATCGGCAGATGAGAACTACCGCTATGATGAAGTGGGTAATCTCCTCAGAGGCGAATGCACCATCGATTCACTCAGTGGACGGTTGATGGTTCAGGATGATACCCGTTTTTCGTATGATGGATTGGGACGATTGATAGAGAAACATTCACCGACCGCTAAAACGACGTATGTGTATGATATTGAGGGGTATTTGGTGACATACTCAACTCATTCCACCTTCCCCGTCATCCTCGGGCTTGACCCGGGGATCCATCCCCAAAAAGAAGAACTGGATTCCCGCCTACGCGGGAATGACGAAAAAGTGACGATAGCCTTCACCTACGACCCCCTAGGGCGCAGACTCACGAAGCATTATAAAGATGACGTAACCGAATACCACCACCGCTACCTCTACGCAGGCGATAACATCGTAGCCATTTATGATGCCAATACCGATGAAGTGTTAGCGACACTCCTACATGATGAGGGGATAGATACACCGCTTTCTATTAGTCTGTATGATAAAGAGGTATTGAGTAGCTATGAGTTGGAATCGATGAGTGAGGATGAGCGATATCTTCATACACAATCATTAATCCGAACCTATTATTATCATCGAGATCATCAGAACTCTGTGGTTGCCCTAACGGATAAAGAGGGGAAGATCATCGAGAGCTACAGTTATGATCCGTATGGCTCTATTATCCATCGTACTAAAACCGTTGAGACGTATAATCCTTATGGCTATACAGGGCGTGAGATAGATACCGATGATCTGTATTACTATCGTGCGCGTTACTACGATCCCACCATCGGCAGATTCATCACTCCTGACCCGATAGGATTCCTCGGAGGAGATACGAATCTCTATCGTTATGTAGGGAATGATCCGGTGAACTTTATAGACTATAGCGGGTTTAGTGCGCAGGCAACTGGGGGAGCAGTCAACCACTTCCAAAAAGCACTTCAAAAGAATGCACCTAAAACAGCTGTAAAAAAACCGAAACCTTCCAATGGAGATAAAAGTGCCGCTCCTATGGGAACGGATGGAGCGAAGAGTAAGGGAACGCCACCAAAACCAACGCCTTATTTACCACATGCTATAATCTTTTTTATTGGAGGGGCGGGCGATCAGGAGCCATTTGTGTCTTTTCGAGATAAATCTCTACTTCCAAAAATTGTAAATGGAGCAAATTACAACATTGATTATGCAAAGCAATGTTTTATATCAAAAGCACGAAAACTCTCTCCTAATGAAATTACTCCTCGGATACTTACAAAGTCTATCAGCTATAATAATCTGAATGAAACTAAAGAAATCGAAAATCTGATTAATACTCGTATAAAAACAATCGATGAATCTGATAAAAAACATGGTAAACGTGCATTAATTTATATAGTTGGGCACAGTCTAGGTGGCTGGAATGGTGCTTATCTAACTGAACAGCTCAGTAGAAAAGGGTATTCAACTGAAATGTTAGTTACACTTGATCCAGTTGGAACACATCATTACAGCACATTACTTGCAGCAGATGTTTATAGTAGTGAACCTAATGTAAAATCAAATAAGTGGATAAATATACGATGTGAGGGTGGAAGCTACAATTTTCCAGATCTTGTTGCTGATGTTGGTGGACAATGGAAGCCAAGTAAAATCAAACCAACTATAGAAGCTACAACCCCAATTCATCATGAAAATGCAGATGGTTTGTTTACTGTAAAAATTGGAACAAGCGGAAAATCTGCATTAGATCATTTAATAGAATCCATTCAAAGTAAACTCAAATGAATAAAATCAACTTCATAAGCATTATAAATTTATCGATTAGCATGATTGTAGTATCTCTAGCAGGCTTTAGTATTACAATAGGATGGGGGCTCTCACCAAAATCACAACCAATAATAACTAGCATTTTAGTATGGGTTATTGCTATAACGCCGATAGTATTATCATATGTGACAATAAAACAATTTAATAAACGAAGAGAAATAGGACGCAAATTATATATACTCATAAGTTTATTGGCAATTCCTCTTGAGATACTTATGCTAATTCATATGATCACAGAATCAGAAAGAGAAATTATAAATTGGTTAAATGTTTTACTAGTTTTACATTTACCTACAAATCTTTTTTTTATTTATCATTTTTCAAAAAAAAGCACCAAAACATTATTTATAGACGAATAGTACAAGTAGTTAGATGGATTATATTATGAATGAACTTTGCCATTGTAATTATTATGATTTATTTGGATTAGATAGTAATTTAAATCCAGTTGCACGTTTAAATTTACAAATATATGAAGACAACTATCCACAAGGTTTTATTTTTGAGAAACATAAAAGTTATTCAGGCTTTAAGATAGCTAAACATAATAATGACATTGTGCTTATCAATCAATTACCAAAAGGTTTAATATCTATATGTAATTTTGTTTCAAATGCTCAAACTAAAAACTATTTTCTTAATTGTACACCTGAGAATAAATTGTATCGATTCTCTGAACTAAAATGGAATAAATTATCTTTAGAAGAGGGACAGTTTAGGATAAATACGGCCATTAATTATTCTTCACTTGAACATAATCTTGCAAGACGAGATAATGAACATATTTTTGAAAAAAAAATATCGAAAGAGCTGAAGCCAACGTTCACAACTTTTGATGGTTTAACATATAAAATCGATGGTGATTTAACAACTACTACGATTGATAGAGATATCGAAAAATATATTTTATGCTGTTCATATGAGTATGATAAAAAGCTTTACGACGAATTTAAAGTTGACAGTTGTTTGGTTATCACTAATCCTATTGAGTTTGAACAAAGACTCATGCAAGCGATGGAAGAAAAATACCCTCATTTGGAGGGAGTTTCAAACAGGATTTCATATAGTACTCAACAACATTTACATGGTCCATTATTTACAAAACCGGATAGTTATAAAAATCAATATGAATATAGGTTTCTTTGGTGGAGTCCTTCCAACCCTTATTTGGTTGGTCATGAAAATATCGTAGGTTCCTTAATTCTTGAAAAAAAAGATCCTTTATATATATGTATTGGTAACATTGAAGATATTGCAACACTTATCATTTTTGAAGATTCAGAATGAAAAATATGATGATTTCCATTTTAAAGACACATTAATTCTCCACTAATGCCTCATTTTTCATTGATTCAAAAAAGCAACTGAAAAATTTAAGAATTACACATTCTTTTCTTCCCAATGCAATTATTGGGAACAAAAATACTCTTTAGAGAGTAATATTTTTAATATCTGCGATCGCGTAGATTTCTGCGTAGATCATTCCGACCAGTGCTTTACGATTAGCGCGTACGCTTAAATCCTCGGCATTGACCATAACGTTATCGAAGAAGGTGTCTAGAGGTGCTTTGAGGGCGAAGAGTGCGTCTAAACGATCTTCGAGTGTCTCATACTCTGTATTGATAGCTGTTTTGGCAGCTGTGTAGAGATGACGTTCTGCATCGTTTTCAAAGAGTGATTCGTTCACGTTGAAACCTTTGTCCATCGCTTCATCTTTGAGGATATTACTAACCCGTTTAAAGGTGGAGAATGCTTCGATAAATGTCTCTGAGGATGCGATGGAGGATACGGCTCGAATTTTACGGTCGATTTCGAGAACATCGAGCTCTACTTTATCATCTTTGGCAACAACGGATTGAATAATAGAGGGGTTCACTCCGATATAGGCTCCGGCAAGACGTTCGATCACAAACGTCTCAACATTCTTTTTATACTCTTTGCCTTGCGGATAGAGATTGGAGAGCTGATCGATCAGGGTTGAGACGTTGAGAGGGATTTGGTGTGCTACGGCGATTTTGATAATTCCGTTGACGGCGCGGCGAAGGGCGAACGGATCGCGTGAACCTGTCGGGATCTCGCCGATACTGAACATACCGATCAATGTATCGACTTTCATAGACATGGCTACGATTGCACTGAGCATTGTTGATGGCAATGCACTCTCTTCACCGCTTGGGAGATACTGTTCTTTAATTGCTGTAGCCACTTCGGCACTTTCACCGAGGGCGAGAGCGTAATAATACCCCATCAACCCCTGCAATTCCGTAAACTCATACACCATCTCACTCATCAAATCGGCTTTTGCCAACTCCATCGCACGCTCTAAGTGGTTAGGATTGATATTAGAGTATATTAAGTTTGCGATGGTGGATGCGACCACTTTTTCACGTTTGATTTTATCACTCAATGTCCCCAAACCGTTCATAAAGACGACTTTTTCGAGTCCCGCTGTAGAAAGTCCTTTTTTGAGGTCGTTACAGTAGAAAAAGAGTGCATCCGAGAGACGTGGACGGAGAACGCGCTGGTTTCCTTCGATGACGTGAGTGAAATCATCGGTAAGTGCATTCGAGACGACGATAAAAGCATTGATGAGTTTGCCCTCTTTGAATACTGGGAAATAGCGCTGATGCTCTTTCATGGAGGTGATGATAACTTCAGGAGGGAGTTCGAGGAAACTCTCATCAAAACTGCCGAGCAATGGGGTTGGATGCTCTGTAATCGCGACTACTTCATCCAGCAAATCTTCGTCTACTTCGATTTTAATACCATGCGCTGATTCGAGTGCCGCGAAATTTGCCAAGATCGATTCACGACGGCTCTGTGGATAGAGATCAACTGAGCCCTCTTTTAGAAGATCGAAATAGTGATGGATCGAGTTGACTTTTTTGGCTTCGAAATGGCTGATACGGTGTACATAGGTTTCCATGCTTGAGCGGACACCGAAGAGTTCTACATCCACGAGATCTTCACCCATCATGACATTGACCCAGCGGATAGGACGGATGAAACTCTCTTGGCTTGAACCCCAACGCATTGATTTGCCGAAACTGAGGCTTTTGATCCATTGCTCGATCATCTCACCCAAAATTTCACGGCTCTCTCGCCCCTCTACGCTACGACTGAAATAAAGGACCTCTTTCCCCCCCTTTTCAGCGCGTGAGAGTTGATCGAATTCAACGCCGCATTTTTTTGCAAATCCCAAAGCCGCAGGAGTCGGGGCTCCCTCTTTGATAGCGATATCGACCGGAGCTCCGTAAAACTCTTCGATGCGGTCGTCTTGGCGAACTTTGAATTCACGGTGCCATAGCACCAAACGGCGCGGTGTATAATAGAATTCAAACTCACCGATGAGAGCATTTTTCTCGAGTACGGCTACCCATTTTTTCTCTATTTCAATCAAAAGAGGTTTTAACATATCAACTATCCATCCATCATTTTTAAAAGCTCGATTTTACCGCTTAGATGGTTAAAAATCGCTGTTGCTTTGGAAAAAATTAATTCAGAGATAAAGTATCCTATTTAGGTCTAGTTAAAAGTTTACAGGTGTACAATACTCGCATAATATTAAATTCAACAAGGAACCAACATGCCATCAATAAATCGTTACGTAGACATCAGCACTGTAGATCGTGAAGCAAAAAAAGACTATATCGATCGTCACTCTCCGTTTATCCACTGTGCATCTACTGCAAAAAAAGGTGAAAAATTCGCCGTTACCGTAAAAATGGGGAACGAATACTCTCATCCGGATGATTTCGATCACTTTATCGCTAACATCGCATTGTATAACGGTGAAACTCTCCTCGCTCGTGCTGATTTCGTCCCAGGAACACTCGGAAATGAAAAAAATCATGCGGAAGTAACATTCAACATCGTTCCAATGGGTAAAAAATTGACTCTTGTAGCACACGGTTACTGTACTAAACACGGTGTTTGGGAATCAACTCCGGTAGAAGTTGAAGTAGAAGAAGCCTCTTCTTGCTGTGGCGGCGGACACTGTTCGTAACTCTTTTTAAAGCCCAATCTTTGGGCTTTATTCTCTAAAAATCACTTCTATTCTTCAACCGCTAATAAAATTTCATACGCGATTCTCGCATCAGCCACTGAAAAATCAAATTTTTCTAACAGGGGTTCAATATTTTCAAACACAGTAACATCTTTGAGTGTAAATAGAGTTCTCGCACATTTCAACGCTGCACATGTTTTTGGTTCCATCCCCTCTTCCGGATTTAAAGAGTAGCACAATGAATTAACAAACAGCTTCTCAAAATTCCAAAATTCAAACAATTTCGCCGCTAATTCATCACTGGAATATCCAACAATATTTTGTTCTTCTTGACTCAGTTTATCGGGCTCGTGTTCACTAAAAATGTACTCTTTTTGGGAGAACATAAGGGCATAAGAGGTGACTAGACGCCCTATTTCGAGGATAAATGTCAGTCCTCCTAGCGATTGAAGCATCGCTCTGTGCTTTTTGCCGAGCCAAATATCCAAGAATCGTTGTTGCTGTTCCATTATTCGAAACCACTCATGCACCTCAATACCATAAGGAGAGACATTAATGAATGGGTGTGCTCTCAGAGCTGCCGTTAGTGCCATCCCTCGTACCGCCGCTATGCCAAAAAGGGCAATCGCCTGTGATATAGAGGTAATCGGATAACGAAATCCATGATAAGGGACATTTGAAAAGCGTAAAATATCGGTATAGAGCATAGGATCAGATTCAATAACACTTATGACTTCTTTTAAATCAATCTCATCGACAGTACAAAGTTCATTCAGTTTATTTATGGATTCGGGTAATGGGGGAAAAGATTCAATTGTATAAATGAGTTTGCTACCCACGTTCATCCTTTTGTAAGTTATTGGGCAGATTTTAGCACGATTTTTGAACAATTTTCAATATTTCTCTTTGTTATTACTTAATATATAATTTTATATAAATATTGTAAGCTACTAATTTATCCAAAAATAGAACAATTATTACAGAAATAAATTCATTTTAAAATTAAAAACATTTCTATAGTAAGAAATTTGTTTTTGCTCTTTTATTTTAATTTTTCAAAGGTTGTGTGTGAATAATATGTCCATTTCTAAATCGCCTAAAAGATTGGATCACATCAAAACACATGAGAACAAACGCGAGTTTGAGATACTTGCGATGGCTATGAAAAACGCCTCAGACAGTATGATCGTCACCGATCGTTACAACAATATTATCAAAGTAAACAACGCTTTTGTTAAAACGTTCGGATACGATGAGCACGAGGTCATCGGTAAAAATACCAACTTTCTCTCTTCCCCCAAACATGACAGCTCTTTTTACGATCAAATGTGGAATACCCTCTTGCGCGAAAAACACTGGAGTAGTGAGATTTGGAACAGGCGGCGCAACGGTGATATTTTTCCGGCATGGGTAAGTATCAGTGCTATTATGGATGAGAATAAAAAAATCCAAAATTATCTCGCTATTTTTACTGATTTAACCGCATTACGAGAGAGTCAAGAATACTCACTTCGCCTAGCCTATTACGATCAGTTAACCGGTTTACCGAATCGTCAAAAAATCGTCGCCGATATGGATGAGAGGAACCCCTCCGTATGCGTAATCTTTAATATCGATGATTTTAAAGAGATCAATGATTTTTACGGAATCGAGATTGGTGACCATATTTTGAATCAGGTAGGACACTGGTTTGGTAAAATGAATTTTTCCCCCTATCGTATCAGCGGTGATGAATTCGCTATTTTATTGTATGAAAATTTTACCTGGAGCGATCTTCGAAATCGAATTAAAGCGCTCATGTCGTTGTTGGAAGAAAAAGTCTTTTTAGTTCGCAATGAAACAATCAATATCAGAATGACAGTCGGAGCGGCCATCGGTCATAGCAAACTGCTCACCCGTGCTGATATCGCTTTAAACCGAGCGAAAAAAGACAAATCTTCGATTGCTCTGTATGCTGAGCATGAAAATATCGAAGAGACCTACCGTTCCAACATGCGCATGAGTGCAATGATCCGAGTGGCACTGGCACAAAAACGGATTGTTTGCCATTATCAGCCTATTGTGAACCTCATCACAGGGAAGATTGATAAATACGAAACACTTGTTCGCATGATGGACAGTGACCATAACCTTATCTATCCAGCATCCTTTCTATCCATCGCAAAGAAAACAAAACTTTATCCTCAGATTACGATAGAAGTCGTTAATCAAGCATGTGCTCTTTTCTCCAACCGTGATGAAGAGTTCTCCATCAACCTCTCAGACAGTGATATTCGTGATCCTCATGTCGTTAATGAAATTATCCATACTATCACCAAAACCAAAACCGCATCACGGATTGTTTTTGAGATTCTCGAATCCGAAGGGATCGAAAACTATGAAGAAGTTGTGGAGTTCATCACTACAGTAAAAGCACTTGGAGCTAAAATAGCGATTGATGATTTTGGAACCGGATACTCAAATTTTGAGAATATTCTCAAGCTCAATGTGGACTACATCAAAATCGACGGCTCTCTCATCCAAGGGATTACCGAGAATCCGAGGCATCACATCGTGGTCGAAACCATCGTCAATTTTGCCCATAAAATCGGGGCTAAAACAATCGCTGAATTTGTAAGCTGCGAAGCAATTTATAACGTTGTCAAAGAGTTAGGGATTGATTATTCACAAGGATACTATAGCGGTAGACCCCAAGAGATAGCCTCCTCTATATAATTATAACCACGCTATTTATCTCCTTTTAACCCCATCTTCTTTATACTCTCTCAAATACATAGAAGTGAAACCCGTGGACTCTTTTCAAAATTTGGCACTGCTCGAAAATTTATACCGTTTAAAATCACTGGGGTACTCCTATGTCGATCCGATTACCCCCAATATTCAAACCCCATCGAACAGTTTGCCCGACTCTCTAAGCATGCTGACTGAAAGCATATCAAAATGTTATTTATGCGACCTTAGCAAATCCCGACGCCAAAGTATGGCAGGGTATGGAAATACACGGGCCCAGTTGATGCTTATCGATGCCTATGTCTCTGCTGCGGAAGATGAAGCAGCAGAGTATTATGTCGGAAGATCGGGAGTTATGCTGCGCGATATGATTGAGAAAGTGATCCAACTGAAAATTGACGATGTTTTTTTGACCCATGCTGTTAAATGCAAGCCTTTTGGCTTTCAAAATCCATCGCCGAGTGAATGCACCAGCTGTGCTCCATTTTTGTCCAAACAAATATCTCTCATCCAGCCTCGTGTTATTGTAACGCTGGGACCAGATGCCTACCAAATCCTAACCGGTGATCATGAAAATTTCGAACGTTTACGTGGAGAAGTCATCCCTTTTGGAGATGCACTTTTGATTCCGATGTATCACCCTCTTTATCTCGTTCGAAATCCATCTCTTAAAAAAGAGACGATGCGTGATCTACAAACCATTAAGGCTCAATTATCATGATTATGCTTCGACTCTTTTTTATCGTCTCCATCTGTTTGGTTATGAGCTATGGTCAAAACATCACCATTCGAAAATCATCCGATAGATCAAATAGTGTTCAAACCTATAAACCTGTGAATTCAACGATTAAAATAGCAATCATCTCTTCCCCAAAAGTAATTGGAAAATACTCACAATCACTTTATAATGTAGCACTTGCCACCCTGTTAAGCCGCAAAAATCAACATATTGAGATCAAACGCTACGATATGCCCGATGAATCCGTTGATTCCCTCTCAACTATTTTAAACGAAGTACGCCATGATGAGATGGATGCGGTACTGGCACCGCTCACCTCGGCGGGAGCCAAAAATATCATTGTCCTAAACACCACTCTCCCTATCTTTATCCCAACGGTTCATAAACGCGATCTTCCTGATGCACCGGAGAATTTTACGTTCGGCGGGATCGATTACGTAGCGCAGATTGAAGCATTACTCCCCTATATGGGAGATTCAATCGCTATTTTTTATGACAGTTCGGCTGTTGGTACTCAGTTAAACTCTTCTACTGAAGAGGTATTTTTAGCTCACAAAAGTGAGAAAAAAAGAGTTGCCAGCTATCCTGTGGATTTGAAGGGGGATAATATCATTACCCATCTCTCCAAACCCTCTAAATTTAATAAAACAAGTATCATCCTTCATATCCCAGTCGTTAAAAGTGCACTCTTAACCGCTCATATGACATTTACCGGAGTAAAAGAGAAAAACATTCTCTCAACGCAGATCAACATCGATCCAACCCTCCTCACTCTAACCCAGTACAATGATCGTAAAAATATGATTTTGGCCAACTCTCTGATCGAATTCCCCTCGGCTATTTATGAATCTAATGCCCTTATGAATAATGATATAACCACCGATTGGATTCAGTACTCTACCAGTGTCGGGATCGATTATCTGATTTCTACTCTCACTAATACTTATAGAGAATACACCATGCGTCTGATCAATTCTCAGGTGATTTATCCAGTCGAATTACTCCGTGCGAAAGAGTTTGGTTTTGAACCCATTACCTCCCGATAATACGATGTCATTAGAGGGCATCAGCCTCTTTAGCCATTTATCACCGACTCAACGATCTCAAATTGAGGCTATCGGACTGCTCCGTCATTATGCTGCTGGAGAGATTCTCTTTTATGAAGGGGATGAAAGTAGTTATTTTCATTTTCTCCTTGCAGGAGAGGTAAATATCTTTAAAATCTCTGCAGCTCATGAAACGATGCTAATTCATCGCTTCAATGCCCCCTCATTGATCGCTGAAGTCGCTACCCTTAAACAAATCCCCTATCCTGCATCGTGTGAAGCCCTAAAAGAGTCTACGGTTCTCAAGATTTCCCGAAATCCTTTTTTAGAGCTTCTCCAAAACGATCCCTCTTTGAGTATCGCCCTCATATCTTCGTTAACACAAAAAATCGGAGCACTTGAGAATTCATTGCAGCGTCACAGTGCCCCGAATGCAATGGCAAAAGTAGCACGATTAATCCGTGACGATCCAGCTATATTCAATCGGCTAAAAGGGATAGACATTGCACGTATGTTGGGAATCACACCTGAAACACTCTCACGTATGATAAAAAAATTAAAATCGGAGGGGATCATTACACACTCCAAACGCGAGGGGCTGATCCTTTTACTTTCCGATAATCTAAATAGTTATTGTGGATAATTATTTTCCTTTAAGAGAAGCAGTGATAGAGTTAAGTTATCATACAAAGAGGAGCATCCAATGGGTAAAAGAGGTATTTCACTCTTAAAAGGGATCGAAGCACAAACTGTCTATGAATTGCTTAATAAAGCATACTGTGACGAATGGCTTGCTTACTACCAATATTTCATTGAAGCCAAAGTCGTCAAAGGTCTGATGAAAGATGCCGCTATTGTCGAGCTTACTCAACACGCAGCCGATGAACTGCGCCATGCAACCATGGTGTGTGATCGTATTATCCAGCTGGGTGGTACTCCGGCGCTTCATCCCGCAGAATGGTTGACCAACAGCAACTGCGGTTACGATGCACCAACTGAACCTGATGTACGAAAAGTACTCGAACAAGCGATCAAAGGTGAACAATGCGCTATCGGTGTTTATTCCAATATCCTCGATATCACCCGCGAAAAAGATATTATCACCTATGACCTTGTCTCTCAGATTTTGGCAGATGAAGTTGAACACGAAGAGGATTTACAAGCACTCTTTGATGATATCGAAGAGTTTATCGAGCAGTTCAAGAAATAAAGATGATACGTACCTTTTTTCTATCCATTTTCATTACTTTATCGCTTGAAGGAGCTGATATATTGGAACTCGTTGGACTACTCGATCGTAACGATACCCAAACGTTTCAATCCCGTATTCAAACATTCGCTGATGCCAATGCAGCGCGAGAAGATAACAACAAAACGGTTTTGATGTATGCGGTATGGGTGGGCAATACAGATGCTGTGAAATATCTGGTCGAGAAAGGTGCTGATGTCAATGCCCAAGACACCGGAGGAGCAACGGCTCTGCATCTCGCAGTATGGAGAAGTTCTACCCCTATTGCTTTGTACCTAATCGAAAATGGTGCATCTACAACGGCAATGAGCAAAGAAGGGATGACTCCTATGGATATCGCTATAATGCGTGAAAACCGTGAAATTATGGAAGCAATCGAAACAAGGTCTCAAAAACGAAAAAAGCTCCTATAAAGCAGCCTCTAAAAATGCCTTCTCTTGGGGAGGTATTTTTGCCATATTCCCCTCAAAATTCAAATAAACCAAATCGATTTTCATCTCAAATACTTTCTCTTCTTCACGAAAAATCTGTTGTAATAAGCTAAAAGAGGCATTTTTAATCTGCAATAGTGAGGTTTTCACCTCTAAAATATCCCCAAATTTGGCACTTTTGAGATAATCGGCTTGGATGTGTTTAGCTACAAAATGTCCCCCCTCCAAAATCGGAGAACGCCCCGCATCAAAAAAAAGCTGACTTCGTGCCCGTTCACAAAAGTTTAGATAATTTGAGTGGTAAACAATACCGCCAACGTCAGTATCTTCATAATAGACTCGTATTTTCACCTTATATCCCCTATTTGGCGGGCTTTGTCATATTTAACGTTCTTGACGGTGCCCAAACTGTGCCCTTTTTCTCAAAATTGTGCGCTATTATGTAGCAAACTTACCAAAATGCAAGCCCCTAAAATAGGGATTAAAAGCATATATCCTACTATAATTTTCCTTGAATAAATCAATAGAAGAGAATCGCACAAATAGCCAAGCACTTTCGCCATCTGTTTAAATAACATAAACCTTCTACGAATGGCAGTGCGATTCCTCTACAATGTCACATCATTGCGGAGGTATTTTTATGAAAGTTGTCCTTACCATCGCCGGATCCGATAGCAGCGGAGGGGCCGGAATCCAGGCCGATCTCAAAACGTTTGAAGCATTCGGGGTATTCGGTACTAGTGCTATCACGGTTCTTACCGCCCAAAACACGACCGGTGTTCACTCTATTTTTCCTCTGAGTATTGATTTTGTACTCCAGCAGATTCAAAGCGTGATGGATGATTTTGAGGTGTCGGCAATCAAAATCGGGATGCTCTACGACACCCCACTCATCGAAGCAATCACTGCGTTTGTAAAAACACTTGATATTCCTGTAGTTTTGGATCCCGTTTGTGTTTCCAAAGCGGGCTCTCCCCTGCTCCAAAGCGATGCGATCGATGCGCTTAGAATACTCAGTCGTGAAGTGAGCCTCTCGACCCCAAATCTGAATGAAGCAAATCAGCTTTTCGGGTATAAAAGCGGTGATACTGACTCGCTCAAAACCATTATTGCTCATCCTTCCCCTGTACTGATCAAAAATCATGTTATGAATACCATCAGTGCCGATCTGCTTTACTTCGGACATCAAAAACGGGTCTTCACCGCTGAACTCATTGATAGCGTCAATCTGCATGGAACCGGCTGTTCCTATTCCTCTGCCATTACTGCAAATCTCGCATTGGGCTATAGATTGGAAGAGGCGGTTGAACGTTCAAAACGCTTTATCACTGAAGCCATCCGTTCTGCTCCCTCTATAGGGCATGGACCGGGTCCGATAAACCATAAAGCCGGAGGAAGTTATGTCGCTTAAAGGTCTATATGCCATCACCGATGAGCTGCTCACCCCCCATGAGAGGATTGTCGTTCAAGTAGAAGAAGCGCTCAGAGGTGGGATTAATATTCTTCAATATCGAAATAAAACCAACTCGGATCAAGAGGTTGAAGCGATCTGTCGTAGTCTGCTGAGCCTATGTCGTCAGCACAATGTCCCTTTTGTGATTGACGACCGCCCTCTTTTGGCTCAAAAAATCGGAGCTGATGGGCTTCACCTCGGAAAAGACGATATGCCGCTATCAGAGGCAAAGGCCATTTTCGATAAAGGTTTTATTGGGGTTTCCTGCTACGGAAGTATCAAAAAAGCGCTCGAAGCTGAGGCAGAAGGAGCTGATTATGTTGCATTCGGCTCATTTTTCCCTTCTCCTACCAAACCCCATTCTGGGATCGTTTCGATGAGCGTATTGGAACGTGCAAAAGAGGCATTGAGCATCCCCATCTGTGCCATCGGCGGGATAAATGTTACCAATATTCATAAAATAGCTTCCCGTAAACCCGACATGATCAGCGTTGTCAGCGCCGTATTCGAAGGGAATATCGCCCGTAACATCACCCAACTTAAACAAGGAATGTATGTATGAAAATATCACTTGCCATCGAATGGTTTTTAAACCCTGATCATCTCCCTTTTATTATCGCACAACAGATGGGAATTTTTCAAAAATACGGAATTGATTTTACCCTTATCGAGCCCGATCAACATTATGATGGGTTGGCTGAACTAAAAGAAGGTACCATCCAGTTCGCCACCAACGAACCGCTGCATCTCATCGAGCAATTTAATGAAAAATTTCTCTCATTAGGGATGTTTTTCGAAACCAAAGGGGGAGTGCTTCTCAAAGCCTCCTCGTATGAAAAACTCAAAAATGGTGGTTCTATCATTGTGACAACACCTGTTACAAATGAAACAACCGATGCTATCGGATTTGAAATCATCCGTCGTTTTTACGCCCAAGAGGGTACGACAATCACACGCGATCAAGTCACCTTCGTCCCCAACGGATTCGAACACCTCAAATATATGAAAGAAGGTGCCGATGCTGGATGGCTCTATTTTTACAACTTTGAGGGGGTAGAAGCACAACACGAGGGGATGAAAGTTATGTATCTGGATGCTAAAAATGCCGGATTTGCGAATTTCAGTGCACTTGATCTCTTCGTCAATCGGGATTTTTATACCTCCAACACGGAAATTTGTACTGCGTTTGTAGAGGCGATCAGAGAAGCCATCGCATTCATTCAGGGTCATCCTAAAGTGGCTATAAATGAATACTATCGCTATACCTCCACAGAACGTTCGGATTTAATGGACGATATCTTGGCCGCGACAATGGAGTGCTTCCATGTAGATTTTCGCTCCGATCATACGCTGGAACTGCCAATATTAGAGTTTTTTAAAGAGATCGGTATCACAACACTCAAAGAAGAAGCGTATAAAACTGCATTTCTTTACTAAAGAGTATGCTGTAAAAGAAACCATGGTGATTTATAAATGAAACTGCACACATTAAATTATTCCTGTCTCCTCAATGCTCCGAGTGATAGAGTGTGTGATTTTCACACCGATACAGTAAATCTGATCCGTATTACTCCCCCGTGGATAGATGTCAAAATCATCTCTGCGGATCTCCCTATCCAAGAAAAAAGCCGCATCGTACTCAAAATCAAACGCTTTGTTCTCCCCACACTTTGGGAGATGGAAATCGAAAAACTGGACACTCCGCTTACCCTAATCGATACGATGGTCTCAGGACCGTTTCGTTATTTTCGCCATCAACGCCATTTTATCCCCCTCGAAAACGGTGAAACGCTGATGCGCGAAATCATCTCATTTGGTATCCCTTTGGGGTGGCTGGGGGATTTACTTTTTCCACTGATCAAAAGAGATATGGACCTGATGTTCGAGTATCGTCATCGTGCAACACAAGAGTATTTTCTAGATAGTATTAGTTGACATAAAATCCCTATGAACCCATCCGTAATTACTCTATGATATTATTACAGGTACGGCAGCTTTCAGTATTGCTTATCGACTTGTACCATCAAAATTGATTATTGGACTGAATATGAAGCTAGCTTTTTTACTTTTAGGATTTTTATTCGCACTCAGCGGTTGTTCAACATCTTCACACCCTCCCCTTGAGACCGTAAAAGCCTTAGACCCTGAACGCTATAGCGGCACGTGGATCGAAATCGCCCGTTATGAAAATCGTTTTGAACAAGGATGCGCAGGAGCAAGTGCCGAGTACTCCCTAGAAAATGACCGTATTAACGTTACTAACCGTTGTTTTGATACGACGAATACAAAGATTGGCGAAGCAAAAGGAAAAGCTCACGCTACTGACGCCACTAACTCTAAGCTCAAAGTTACCTTTTTCTGGCCGTTTTACGGTGACTATCAGGTCATTATGCTCAGCGATGATTACCGATACAGCGTCGTTGGTGATCCGGAACGTAAATATTTGTGGATTTTATCTCGTACCAAAGAGCTCAAAGAGAGTGATAAAGATTTCATCCTCTCCGCACTTCCTAACTTTGGATACGATCCTACGAAACTCTACTGGACAACTACTCGGCCATAAGGAGAGCGAATGTATTATTTGTACAGCGAAGGACGTTTGAAACCGTTGCGATCTTCGCCTGAGGATGCCATCGCCATTGCCCATTTTTGTGATGAGATCCTGGTGACCAATAAAATCGAAGAGGCTGTTTTTATCGCCGAGTATCCGAAATCGGCTTTTCTCCTCTATGCTAAAAATACTTCAAGCCTTTTTTGTTATTGGAGATATCAGTTACGCTATCGGACCCTTAAAGAGTTTAAGATTATCCTCTTTGCCGCTAGGAAAAACTTTTTATACCGTTTGCTGAGTGCCGTCGCATGGAGCTCAATGGGGGCCTATCGCCTCCTCACCTTTGCATCTCAAAAAAAGGCTCAACACCTATGAAAACTATCCTGATCCTCATCACCCTATGGAGTTCTCTCATGTCCGCACCATCCATCTATGATTTCGAAGTCTTTGACATACACCACCAAAAAACGACGCTTGCACCGTACAAAGGCAAAGTGATGCTGATCGTCAATACCGCCAGCCGATGCGGGTTTACACCTCAGTTCACAGGGCTCGAGAAACTCTACCAGAATCATAAAACCAAAGGATTCGTCGTTCTGGGGTTTCCGTGCAATCAGTTCGGTTCCCAAGAACCGCTGAGCGAACCGCAGATCGAAAATTTCTGCCGTCTTGATTATGGGGTCACTTTTCCAATGTTTGCCAAAATCGATGTGAACGGCGCCAACTCTCATCCGCTCTATCGATACCTAAAAGAGAACGCGCCGGGGATACTCGGGAGTGAAATTATTAAATGGAACTTCACGAAATTTTTGATCGACAAAAACGGCAATGTAGTTCGTCGATACGCTCCATCAACCACACCTGAAGCGATAGAATCCGATATTCAAAAACTATTAACCCAATAAGTGTTCTTCTACCAAAACCAATCATATTCGATACTTCAAGACTATTTCTCTATAATACCGCCCAATAAAGTAGGAGAATTGGTATGGATTTAAAACAACAATTAATCGATTTTGGATGCGGGATGGAGTTTGTCGATATCGCACTAGGGTACAAAGAGTTTTATCAACAAAATCAAGATATCGAAACCTTTATCGAGTATGTCGAAGAAGAGCATGCCAAAGTTGAAGAAGCCGAAGCGCTCAAAGAGCTAGAAAAAGAAACGATTAAACCTGCTGATCTGAGTGAAGCGTTAAAGGCATTTGAGGAAGAAGGGAATTAGGATAACGGTGTTGTTTGAACGACAAAATAGAGCTCATCTTTGAGGGTATTGAGACTTTTTATGACATTCGTGCGGCGGATCTCATCAAGATCAAAATGCTGCTCGATTGAGTCGTAGATACGATCGATACTGGCATAAATTTCGACCATTAATTCCGCTTTGAGTTTATCTTGTACGCCTGCCATAATATTTCCTCAATTTTTCATTCAATATTTCGAAAAATACTCAATGAAAATCTCCCAGATGGGAGAAAATGACGAGAAACAATGAAATTAGTTTCCCCCGAAGGGGATATCCTTAGCGGACGAGGTCGAAGAAATAGTCAGTGGTTGCGATACCTTTGGTATCTTCATCCAACTGATCAAGAACTTTGTTCGTGATCCAAGTAAGAAGATTCAACGCTCCATCGTATCCGCTGATAGAGTAACGGTGTAGGTGATGACGGTCGAAGATTGGGAACCCGATGTAGATCAACGGAGTACCAGTATCACGCATCAACTCTTTACCATAACTGTTACCGATCATGAAATCAACCGGCTCAGTGAAGAGTAGTGAACGCATTGCCCACAAGTCTTTACCTGCCCATACATTCAAGCTATCTTTTGCAGGAGATGTATCGAGCAATGCTCTCATCTCTTCTTCCCAACCGTTCGGTGCATTGTGGCAAAGAACATGAGTCGGTTCTGCACCCATCTCTAACAAGAATGAAACAACACCGATTAGGAAGTCAGGATCACCCCAGATAGCGAATTTTTTACCGTGCATATACGGATAGCTATCTTGCATAGCATCAACAAGACGGCCGCGCTCTACTCTTAGTTTTTGAGGTACTTCAGTACCAGTAAGCTCTGCGAGTTTCATAACGAACTCATCGGTACCTTTAAGACCGACCGGGTTAGAGAAACCGCCTTTATGTTTCCAACGTTTTTCGACCATTTTCATGGTTTTAGACGTTGCGTATTTTTGAAGAGAGATTGTAGCTGATGAGTTGATACAATCTTTTGCGTCTTCGAGTTTTGTTCCCCCTTGGAACATTTCGTAGTTACCTGCCGGCATATCCCATTGATCAGAGTGGTCGCCCAACATGATATAGTCTGTGCCG